>JANNMP010000762.1:0-16184 GCA_031398015.1 Burkholderiaceae bacterium | reverse complement strand
TGGAATGTGCGGCGCAGCTTCCGGCTGCCTCTGTTCGAGCCGAACAGGCGAGGCGCAGCGCCATGGCCTTGACCCAACGTTGGGCTGCTGTCCGCCCAGTTTGGAAAGCGCTTCTTTGGTGACTTTCTTGTCGCGACAAGAAAGTTACCGCCTGCCGGGGCGGGACCCGGCGCGCTGCCGCGAGGCGGCGAAGCCTCAAGCGCCAAGCCTCAAACGTCAAACGTCAAACGTCACCCCCCAACACCCCATGTGAGCGCCCTCACTGCCAGCACTTCACCGCACTCAAGCTGGCGTCGGTGCTCACCAGCTGCTCACCCAGCTGGTTGTACAAGAAGCTGGCACAGGCATCCCCCACCTGGCTGCCCTGCGGCGAGGCCCTGATGGTGAAGCCGTCCAGCGTCTGCGCGCTGATGCTGATGGCGTAGTAGCCACCGCTGCTCACCGTGGGGAACAAACCGGTGGCGCCCAGCGTGGCGCCCACGTAGGTGCCACGTTCGGTGTACCAGCGCTCCATCTTCTGCGCCAGCTCCACCAATGATTGTTTGGCATCGGTGCGGCGGCCCTTGGCCACCTGGGCCTGGTAGCTGGGGTAGGCGATCGCCGACAACAGGCCGACCACGGCCAGCGCGATCATCAGCTCGACCAGGGTGAAGCCACGGGCGGGTTTGGGGTGCATGGTCATGTGCGCGGCGGGTTCAGGCGTCGATGTAGATCAGCACGATGCGCCGCTGCGGCAGCGCGGCAGGCGTGGTGGCCGAGGCGCTGGCGGCGCCAGCCTCAGGCGTGGGCAGCGTTGGCTCCAGTGCCAGCCGCACCTGCTGGCCGGCGCGCAGGCCACGCGGGCCCAGCACCTGGCCGCCCGGCCCCAGCACCCGCAAAAGCTCGGCATGCAGTGGCAGGCGCTGACCCCGCACGGTGATGCTGTGGGCAACCAGGTCCACCGCGTCGATGCGTGCGGCCACCAGTTCCAGCGTGGCCGCGGCAGCGCCTGCAGTGGGCTGGGCCAGCACCAGGCGGCGGCCTTGTTCGGCAGTGCCGCCCGGGCCGGCCACGGCCACGGCGGCTGCCGGTGCGCTGGCGCCGGCCAGCATGGCCAGCAGCAGGCTGGCTGCCAGGTTTGTGGTGCCTTGGCTCATTGCAATTGCTCCCAGGAAGCGCGGCGCGAGGGCACCCGCGTGCATGAGCCGGCCACGCGCACGATCTTGCCGTCGGAGGTGTTGATCAGCTTGTATTCACTGCAGGGCACCGCCGGGTTGCCCGGCGGGGGTGGCGGTTTGCGCACGATGGTGGCCGCTGCCGGCACCGCGCCCACCTGCATGCCCGACACCGCCGAGCCGTCGATGTAGTCGGCGTTGTCCACCAGGTTGTCGTCGTTCAGGTCCAGCGCGGCAGCGCGGTTGCCGGTGAAGACGCTGACTTCCATGATCCAGCCGTCACCACCGTAGGAGCACACCGCCGTGCTGGGGATCAGGGTCGAGATCACCAGCCGGCCGTTGCGCACCGTGGCCTCGGTCACCACCCGTTCACCACTGGTGGGCAGTGACAGCCGCCAGCCCTTCTTGTTGCTCTCGTAGCTGGCCACCGTGATGACGTTGTCGCCGGCCTGCAGCGCGTCGGCCGGCAAGCCCACCGCATGGGTGGTCAGCCGGTAGCTGCGGCCATTGGCGGCCGCCGCCGTCTTCACCACACTCTGCACCTGCAGGTCTGCCAGCGCCACTTCACTGCCCTTGTCCCAGATGCCATACATGGCCTGGGTGCTGCCGGCGGCGTTGTCGCCGATGTCGACATAGCGCCCGCTGCCCACCGTCACCATGTAGCCGCCCTTGGGGTAGCGCGTCACATCGGGACGGGCGGTGATGGCCTGGCCGGCAGCGGCAGTGAACAAGGCCTTGGGCACAGCGGCGGTGCCGTAGGCCACCTTCCAGGCCGTGGGGCTGGTGCTGCTGACATCAAACTTCCAGAGGTTGCCGGCCAGGTCACCGGCATAGACCACGTCGGCCACGCCGTTGTCGTTGGTCGACACCACGGCCACCGCCGACAGGCCATTGGGCGCAGCGGCGCTGCCGGCCTTGGTGTCG
This sequence comes from Burkholderiaceae bacterium, assembly GCA_031398015.1. Lineage (GTDB taxonomy): Bacteria > Pseudomonadota > Gammaproteobacteria > Burkholderiales > Burkholderiaceae_C > Pseudaquabacterium. The sequence continues at coordinate 14,106 of JANNMP010000762.1, read as the reverse complement.
ATGCGGGTGATGGCGCCGGTCTCCAGGTCCACCATCAGCAGCACCGCGCGGCCGTTGGCGCTGTTGTAGCCGTTGCCGGTGATGGCGCGCCAGCGCCCGTCACGCATCTTGGCCAGGATCGGCTTGCCGAAGACATGGCCCACGTCGGCATCGCTGTCGCCGATTTCCCAACGCACCACCTGCGCGGCCTGGGCTTCGGTGAAGTTGGCGCTGTTGCTGATGTCCAGCGCATACAGACCCGGCGCGCCGGCGTTCATGCCGGCCACCAGCATCGTCCTCCAGCTGCTGCCGACATACGCATCGCCCACCGACGGCGAGCCGTCGACGGTGAACAGGTGCGTATAGGGGTTGGTGGTCAGCTGTGACAGGCGGTTGCGCACCGCCCAGGGCACGTAGGCAAACAGCTCGGCGCCGTTGCTGGCGTTGAAGGCATGCAGCATGCCGTCGTTGGCGCCAACGTAGATGGTCGGCGTCTGGCCCGCACGCGCGGTGGCAAAGGTGGAGTAACGCGACGCTTCCATGGTGTCGCGGTACTCACCGGTGGGCCCGCCCACGTAGGCGGGCGCCGAGTTGACGATGTCGCCCAGCACCGACACCGCGCGGCTGCGGAACACCGGCGCCGGGCAGCCGGCGCAGATGCGCTCTTCGCGCGCGGCATTGCCACGCAGGTAGTCCAGCCGCAGGGCACCGAAGTTGTCGACCGTGCCGCTGCCGTTCTTGTTCAACGCCGCCACCATGCCGGCGTCGATCTCGGTGGCCCCGGGTGACGCGGCATTGGCCGGCCAGCGGAACGGCACGCCCCGGCTGCCCAGCGCGGCCGACGGCTTGTAGGTGAAGATGGCGCGGCCGGTGCTCCAGTGCTGCTGGTTCAGCTTCTGCGCCGCGTCCCAGTCGGCGGCGTTGCCGGGCTCGCCGCTGGCGGCCACCGGGTAGGCCAGCAACTGGCCGGCCCAGTCGGCGCTGCTGAAGCGGCCCTGGTAAACCTTGGTGCCGCTGTTCAGCGAGCCCGAGTTCAATGACACCGACGAGGCTGCCGCGGTGCGAGCGATGATGTCCACGCTGATGGCGCGGAAGGCCTCGGCCAGCGCCGCCTGGTCGCTGGCCAGGTAGGCGCTGCGGGTGCCGCCCAGCTCGGCCATGCGGTTGAGCGACGCCACCGAGCTGGCGTTGGCCACCGAGTCGCCCAGGCCGATCACATAGCTCTGCACGTCGTAGCTGCTGGCCCCCACCACCGTGCTGCGCAGCGCCGTCACGCGGTCAAACACATCGCGCGAGGCCTGGCCGAAGGTCCAGGTGCCGGTGACCGCATTGAAGGTGTTGGCCATCTCGGCCAGCGGGTACATGTTGCCGTTGGTCTTGCCCGTGGGGTTGCCGTCGGTGGCCAGCAGCACAAAGTTCTTCTGGCAGCTCTGGCTGATGGGCGAGGGCTTGCCGGCGATGTTGTTGGCAAAGTAGTCACGCGCCGTGCCCAGGGCGCCGGCCAGCGGCGTGAACACGGCGGCGTTCTTCAGCTCGGTGCTGGCATTGTTGTTGGTCTCGCTGGCCAGCAGGCCCATCAGCGCGCTGTGGTGGGCGGCCGAATCAGCCGCCACTGCCTGGTTGATGACACCCGCACCGCTGATGTCGCCGTAGTAGCCCCAGGCGCGGCTCAGCCAGAACATGCGGCTGTTGGGCGGCGTGCCCGGCAGGAAACCGGCGTCGGTGGGGGTGAAGCCCCAGTTGCCGCGGTAGGTGGAAAAGTCGTCCGCCGCCCAGCCCGTGCCGGCGCCGTGGCTGTTGTAGACCAGGTAGTTGGTGCTGTTGTTGACCCCGATGCCATACAGCTGGGCGCCGTAGTTGCTGGTGTACAGCACGTCGTTGATCGACGGGTCGTCACCGCTGTGGCGGTAGGTGATGAAGTTAAAGCCGTTGGCCGGCTGCGGGTTGGCCACGCAGCGCAGCCCGGCGTTGGACAGCGACACGCCGGCAATGCAGTCGTTGGTGTACTTCACCTGGGCGTCGTTGCCAAAGTAGTAGGCATAGGTGCTGTAGACACCCGACGAGGTCAGCGCAAAGCTGGCCAGGCCCCACTGGAAGGCGTTGCGGTAGCTGGTGATGGTGCTGCGCAGCACGCTGCGGGCGATGTTGCCCCGGGTGTTGGCATCGTCACCGGCAATCAGCTTGCCGGCCATGGTGCCGTCCATCGACTGCGAGTTGTCGTAGACCACCAGCACATTGGGCTTGATCGTGGTGCCCAGGAACAGCGGTGACTGGGCAAAGTTCAGCGCCTGGGCGCGAACCGGGGGCGCGGCCAGCAGGGCCAGCGCTGCGGCGCCGGCCAGCACGGCAGCGCGTTGCGCGACGGTGTGCAGCGGGCGGTGCAACTGAAGGCGCGACAGACGGTGCGACAGACGGTGCGGCTGGGGAAGCAGGGCAGGTTTCATTGTTTGACGTACACCGTTTGGAGCATCACCACCGTGGCTGACCGGATGCCCGAGGCGCGCACCGTGATGCGGTAGCCGCGGGCGCGTGGCGCGGGGTTGGCGCCGCCGCCGACGGCTGCGGTCTCGCCCGGCACCGGTGGCAGTGCGGGCAGGTTCTCGATGAAGTAGCGCGGCTGTGTGGCCAGGGCCAGGTTGTCTGGCCCCAGCAGCGCTGGCGCACCGGTGCGGCTGCCGTAGGCGCGGGTGGCGCCCCAGTCGATGGTCTGCCAGATCGGCGCCGACTGCGGGTTCACTGCGGTGTCTGACGGCGGGATGCACAGCCCGTTCAGGCAGGCCACGTTGAACCCGGTGGCGGCGTTGGCGTTGCCCTCGATGTCCAGCTCGGCGTCACGGATCGCCGCCTCGGCGGCCTGCAGCGCCACATGGCGGTCCCGCGCATTGCCGACCATGCGCTCCTGGATGATGCTGCTGTTCATCGCGCCCAGCGCCAGCATGGCCAGCGCCACCATCATCAGCAGGATGACGATCAGCGAGAAGCCGCGCGCCTGGCGCGTTGGGTTTGAGTGGCTCATGGAACCGTGTTGCGCAAGGACACCAGCACCGACATCACGGTGCGCAGCTTGCTGTCGGTGGGGGTGATGGTCTGGCCGCCAAACTCATAGGGCTGGGCCTGGGTGGTGGGGCTGTCGCCGGCACCGGCCAACACCATCTCCACCCGGGCCGAGACCACGCGGGCCCAGTCGGTGACTTGCGCGGCGGTGAAGAAGCGGTTGGCCGACAGGTTGCCGTCGGCGTCGAGGCCGTTGTTGTCCACGCCGTAGGTCACCGCCAGGCGTTCGACGCCGGTCACCAGCTCGCTGGTCTGGGCCTCGCCGTCGTAGGCCGGGCTGACATGCAGCCACAGCGCGGTCTCGCCGGTCTTGCGTTGGCTGTCGGCCAGGTAGTACACGCGCGTCTGCAGGCGCCAGACGCGGGCGTCGTTGGCATAGGTGCGGGCCAGGCTGTTGCTGGCCACACCCGGCACCACGCCGCCTGCACCCATCAGGTGTTCGATGCTGCCGGCCGCGCCCGGCCCCAGGTTGGTGGCCTGCAACACCGACGCACCGGCGCAGTCGGCCACCATCAGCACATCGGCGCGCTGGAAGTTGGCGGTGGCGGTGATGGCCAGGGCCGCGCTGCGGTCGGCCATCTCGCCAACCAGGGCCCAGGCCACGCCGATGGGGCGGCGCACCAGCAGCACATCACCAGCGGCCACCGCGCCCAGGCCGCTGACGGGGGCAGCCAGCGCGGGCGCCCAGCCGCCGCCGCCGTTGCGCGAGCCCCAGATCGGCTCGCCGTAGTTGGTGGCCAGCGCGGTGGGCGTGTTCAGCGTGTTGTCCAGCGTGGCGATGGCCAGCGGTGTGGCACTGTTGCCGGTGGGCTGCACCGACACGCAGCCGCGAAATCCCGACATGCGCAAATCGTTGGCGATGGCATCCATCGCAAAGCGGCCGTTCTCCTGCAGCCGCGCGCCCGACTCCTGGGCCACGAAGGTGTTGCGGCTGCCCAGGTACATGGTGCTGACCACCGCCACCAGAAACAGGCCGATGGCCAAGCCGACCATCAGCTCGACCAGGGTCATGCCGCGCCCGGCTGCCAACACGGGCCTCATGGCCGCACCCCCAGCGCCAGCCGCGATGCCGTGCCACGCTCGCTCCAGAACACCTTGACGGCCAGCATCGTGCCGGCGCCGTCGCAGGCAGTGGCCGTTGCCGTGCCATCGTCGGGTGTGGCGTCGATGCAGACCACGCCGCTGCCGCCGGGCAGCTCACGGCCCAGCGTGCCGCTCCACTGCCAGTGGTCCAGCAAGGCCATGCGGGCCGGCGTGCAATCGCTGGCGGTGCCGCAATCATTGACGGCCTGCGCAGTGGCCAGCGCGTTGTAGTTGCCGGCCACCACACCGGCGCGGTTGGCACGCATGCGGTCGGCCATCTCGTAGGCCAGGATGGTGGCCTTGCTGCGCCACATCGAGCTGCTGGCCGCTGACAGGCTCTTGACCTGCAGCCCGGCATAGGCCAGCGCCCCCACCGACAGCAGCAGGATCGCGATCATGGCTTCCATCAGCGCAATGCCGCGCCGGGGAGCCGAGGAGTTGCAGCGTGTGCGCATGCGGGGTCAGCTGCAGGTGTTGATGAGGGCCACGTCGGTGGCGCCGCTGGGCATCACGGTCACGGTGTAGCCCTTGGTGCCGCCGCTGGCGCGGCACAGCGTGAAGACCTGGGCAGCACCGCCCACCAGCGCGCCGCTGGCGCGAAAGCCCATCATCACCGGGCCGCCCAGCTTGACGCGCTCCAGCGTGCTGGCGGTCTTGCGCACCCGGGTCTCGGTGGCAGACACGCTGCCGTTGTTGTCATCGTCGGCCGCCACCTCCCAGCCGTTGGCAAATTCATTGCCGGCCGGGCCATTGCCCAAGGCCTGCAGCACCACCACCCGGCCGCGCTTGCCGGCCTCGGTGCGGGCCAGCGACACGGCGCCGGCAAACTGTGATTTGGTCGCCACCAACTGGTTGTTGGCGCTGAACTCCTGCAGCGACGGCACGGCCACCGCCATCACCACCACCAGCACCGCCAGCGTGATCATCAGCTCGACCAGGGTGAAGCCATGGCAGCGCCGGGTTCGGCTGGTTTGGGTTTGCTGGGGTGTGCACATGGGAGGCCTTTGCCACAGGGTTATCGGCAGCCCCGCGTTGCAACCCAAGCCCGGCGCGGCAAATCGCCGGCTGGCATCCGTGCGCAAAGTCACACCGCCGCTGCGGTGCAGGCCTCAAGTCGGCGCGTCGTGCAAGGTGTCCAGATGGGCGCGGTCGTTCCAGCCCACCAGCGCCAGGCCCTGCGGCGTGTGCAGCAGGCGGTTGATGCTGGCATTGCCCAGCGGCCAGCTGCGGGGGTGGTCCAGCGCCACATGGGTGGCGGCGCGGTACAGCAGGTCGAGCACGCCGCCGTGGCACACCAGCGCGATGGCCTGGCCGGCGTGCGCCGCTGCCAGCGCGGCCACCGCCGCCAGGCAGCGGGCCTGGAACTGCAGCAGGCTCTCGCCGCCAGCGGGCACGAACTGCGGGTCGCGCTCGCGCCAGCGCCGCGCCTGCAGCGGCCAGCGCGCTTCCAGTTCCGCATGGGTCAGGCCTTCGAAGACCCCAAAGTGGCGCTCGCGCAGGCCGGGCTCGGCCCGCAGCGGCAGGCCCAGCGCAGTGGCCAGCGCGGCCCCGGTCTGCCAGGCGCGCTGCAGGTCACTGGCCACCACCACGCTCAGGCCCTCATCGGCCAGCGCCGCGCCCAGGCGTGCGGCCTGGGCCGCGCCGGCGGCGTTCAGCGGGATGTCCTGGTGGCCTTGCAACCGGCCCTGGGCGTTCCAGGCGGTCTCGCCGTGGCGGATGGCCACCAGGCGGGTGGCTGGCATCAAGCGGCGCGCAGGCGCTTGTTCAGCGTGTAGGTGCCCGACAGCGTGGCCGCGCCCAGCACATGGCCGGCCAGCGCAGCACGCACCTGGGCGCCGCTGAAGTCACCGTCCACCGCCAGGCGGCGCTGGTCCACCGCATACAGCGCAAACAGGTAGTGGTGCACCAGTGAATCATTGAACGGCGGGAACGGCCCGTCGTAGCCGAAATAACGCCCGGCGTGGGCGGCGTCGCCGGCAAACCACTGGGTGTAGTCGTTCAGCCCTTGGCGCGCTGGCCCACTGGTGTCGGGCCCGGGTTTGCCACGCGCGGTGAAGCCACGGCTCCACTGGCCTTCGTCAAAGCCCGCCACCGTGGGCGGCAGGTCGACCAGCAGCCAGTGGAAAAAATCGACCCGGGGCAGGTCCACCGGCACTTCGCGGTCGGGTTGGTTGACATCCTCACACCGGCTGGGCACGTCGAAGTCATGGCACACCAGCACCAGCGATTGCGTGCCTGGCGGCAGGTCGCTCCAGGCCAGCGGTGGGCTGCAGTTGTCAGAGAAGCCGACGCTGCCGTCGCCGTTCAGGCGGCCAGCGGCAAAGCGCTGCGGAATCGCCTCGCCATTGCTCCAGGCGCTGCTCCAGATCTTCATGGCGCTTGGCTGGTCCGGTGAAACAGGCCGGGCCTACACGCCCCACACCACCGGCTCACCGGCTGCGCTGGCGCGCTGCAGCATGTCGCGCATCGGCCACAGCCGCTGGCGCAGGCCGACACCGTCACGCGGGGCCAGGCGCTGGCCCTGGGCAGCCGCTTCGCGCTCGGCCTCGGCACGCGCGGCTTCGTCAGCGGCCACGGCTTGGTCGATGGCAGCAATGGCCGCCGGCATCGCTGCCGCGTCGATGATGCCTTTTGCCGCCGGCTCTCGGCCGATGGCGCGCAGCAGCGTGTCCCCGGTGGGGCCCATCATGATGATGTCGCCGCTGGCTTTGCTCTTGAACTTGTAGATCACGCGGCGATTGTGCACCTGCCCATCCGGCGCAGAGGCAGCCGCAGCGTCAGCGCAGCACCAGGCTCAACCTGGGCCGCGTTGGCTTGGCGCAGGCCGGCCGCACCCGCTGCTCGAAGCTGAACGCATCCAGCGCCGGGGCATACAGAAAGCCCTGGAACTCATCGCAGCCCAGCTCCAGCAGCAAGGCCCGCTGCGGCTCGGTCTCCACACCCTCGGCGATGACCGTCATCGCCATGGCCTGGGCCAGCTGCACGATGGCGCGCACGATGGCGCCGTCGCTGTCGTCGCCAGGCAGGCCCTTGACGAAGCTGCGGTCGATCTTGAGCCGGTCGATCGGAAACCGCTTCAGGTACGCCAGGCTGGAGTAACCGGTGCCGAAGTCGTCGATCGCCAGGCGCACCCCCAGCTGCGACAGCTGCGACAGCCGCGCCAGCGCGTGGTTGGCGTCATGCACCAGGATCGATTCGGTCAGCTCCAGCTCCAGCAGCGCGCCGGGCAGGGCATGGTCGCGCAGCACTGCCGCCACGCGGTCGATGAAGCCGGCCTGCTGGAACTGCAGCGCCGAGACGTTGACCGACACCGGCATCGCAAAACCGTCGGCGCGCCAGCGCGCGGCCTGGCGCACAGCCTGCTCCAGCACCCAGTCGCCGATCGGGATGATGAAGCCGGTCTCCTCGGCCACCGGGATGAACTGGCCCGGCGAGACCTCGCCCAGCTCGGGGTCGCGCCAGCGGATCAAGGCTTCGGCGCCCACCACCTGGCCGGTTTTCAGCGACAGCTGCGGCTGGTAGTGCAGGCGGAACCGCTGGCTGGCCAGGGCCTGGCGCATGGCATGGTCAAGCTGCATGCGCTGGCGCATGTCGGCGTCTTGCTGCGCCTGGTGAAAGCGGAAGCTGGCGCGCCCGCCCTGCTTGGCGCGCTGCATCGCTGACTCGGCATGGCGCACCAGTTGCTCGGCGTCGTTGCCGTCGGCCGGGAACAGCGCCACGCCCACGCTGCAGGTCAGCGTGAACTGCAGGCCATCGACGCTGCAGGGGTTCGACACGGCGTCGAGCACGCGCCGCGCCGTGGCCTCGGCACCGCGCTGGTCGGCCTCATGCACCAGCAGCGCAAACTGGTCGCCGCCCATGCGCGCCACCTGGTCACCCTGGCGCAGGCAGGTCTTGAGGCGCTCGGCGCAATCGAGCAGCACGCGGTCGCCCACCTCGTGGCCCAGGCTGTCGTTGATCTGCTTGAAGCGGTCCAGGTCGAGCAGCAGCAGCGCCAGGCTGCCGGCACTGCGCCGGGCCTGGCGGATGGCGTCGCCCAGCGCCTGGCCCAGCTGGCGGCGGTTGAACAGGCCGGTGAGCGCATCGGTGCTGGCCAAGGCCTCGATGCGCTGGCCGGCGTTGACCAGCTCGGTGTGGTCGCGGAACGCCCACACCCGGCCCACCGGCCGGCCATGGCAATGCTGCGGCTGGGTCACCCGCTCTAGCACCTGGCCCGAGTGCAGGCTGAACCGCTCGCTGGCCTGCAGCAGCGTGGCCTCGTGGATCAGCGCCAGGCGGCGGCTGTAGGCCTCGGGGTCGGCCACGCTGCGGCGCATCCAGTCATGCACGGCATCGTCTTGCCGCGCGGTGAGCAAATGCTCGGGCAGGCCCCAGATCTGCGCAAAGCGGCGGTTGAAGGCGCGGATGCCGCCGGCCAGGTCGGTCACCAGGATGCCGTCGGCAGTGGACTCCAGCGTCGCCTGCAGCTCGGAGACCAGCAGTTCGCGTTCATCACGTTCACGCTGGGCGGCGCTGCGGTCATGCAGGCGCACCAGGTAGGCGCCGTGCTGGCCGCCAGTGGGCGGCAGCGGGCGGATGGCACGGGTGACCTGCACCAGCCGGCCGGCGCCATCGACCAGGGTGGTGTCTGACAACAGCGCCAGCACCGCGCCAGGGCCGGGCAGCGCGGCGGCAGCGCGCACCTCGTCCCAGAACGCCATGTCCTCGGGCGTGGCAATCAGGCTGTCGCCGGCCTGGCCCAGCACCGCTGCCTCGGCCAGGCCGAGCAGGGCCAGCGCCTCGGCATTGACCACCAGCACCCGCAGTGTGTGCGCGCACACCAGCCAGGCGGGCTCACCCAGCGCGCCGAGCAGCGCGCACCAGTGGCCTGGCGCAGCGGTGGCGGCAGCAGGGTTCACGCCGCGAGTGCCTGCACCGTGTCAGCCGCGTCGGCCAGCACCGGCTCGAAAAAATACACCATGCGCTGGCGCGGCGACAACCAGTCCCGCGCGGCCGCCGGCAGTTGCGTGGGCTTCAGGCTGCGGCGGATGCCGACATCGGCCTGGCCGTCCAGGTTGAGCAGCAGCGCATCGTCGGCCGCCACCTGGGTGTCGCAGACCAGCACCCGGGGCTTGAGTGGCCGGCTCGAATTGCAGCTGACCACGGTGGCATAGCGGTCGTCGGTCAATTGCACCAGCGAGCCAGGCGGGTACACGCCCATCATGCGGATGAAGGCATTGAGCATGGTCGCGTCGAACTTGTTGCGGCATTGCGCAAAGATCAACGACAACGCCTCGTGCGGTGTCATTGCCAGCGCCAATTGCGCCGGGTTGCACAGGTTGTCGTAGCGGTTGACCAGCGAGACGATGCGCGCGCCGATGGCCATGCGGTCGACGTTCAATGCCTGCGGATAGCCCGAGCCGTCGGCCATCTCATGGTGCTGGGCCAGCACGGTGATGGCGCCATCGCTCAAGCCCATGCGCTCGCCCAGCGCCACGCCGAGCGCCACATGGCTGCGGTAGGCCTGCTGCTCACGCGGGGTCAGAGCCGCGTCGGCATGGCGCACGCGGTCGGGCAGCTCGAGCTTGCCCACATCGTGCAGCAGTGCGCCCACGCCCAGGTCCAGCATCTCGTCATCGGCAAAGCCGAACACCCGGCCCATCAGCAAGCTGATCACGGCCACGTTCAGCGCATGGCCCGACACGCGGTCACCGCCGCCGTCGCTGATCACACGCACGCAGATCTCGCGGTCGGTCATCAGCTTGCCCAGCAGTGAGCGGGTCAGGCCTTCGGTGATGCCACGCGCCTGCTCAGGCGCGGCTGGCACCTGGCGCTGGGCCTCGTGCCAGGCGCGGCTGGCTTCGCTGTACTGCTGCTCGCAGAGCTGGCGCGCGGCATGCTGGCGCGCCAGCGCGCTGCGCTCGGCCGGCGGCGGCAGCGTGGCCAATTGCGCGGTGGGCAACTGCGAGGTGGCCAAATGCGAGGTGGCCAACTGCGCGGTGGCCAGTGCGGTGGCCGGTGCGGTGGCACCGTCGTGCAGCGCGGCAGGGGGCGGTGGGGCGTCAGCGCCTGGGGTGCTGGCACCGGGTGGTGATGGTGGTGATGGTGGTGCCTCGGCGGCGGCCGGCGCCAGCCGGCTTTTCTCGGGGCTCCAGCGCAGTTGCTTCAGGCCCAGGCCACGGATGGTGTCGAGCTGGTCGGCGCTGGTGACCAGAAAGCTCGACAGCGCAAACGGGTGCGCCCACCAGCCCAGGTCCAGGTGCACGAACATGCCGACTTGCAAGTCCTCGATGACAACCGTCTGCGACATGGCCTGGGGTCTTCCTGTGGTCGTCCTGCAAAGCGCGGGGTTGCAGGCCGCAGCCCGCATGACCAGCACTTTCGGCAGCGCGCCGGCCGAACTTGAACCAGCGCCGCGAGGCGTGCACAAACGCACGCCGGCGCAGCCTTAAGCTGTGGCCACAACCACCGCAGCGGAGAGCGCGCATGAAAACCCAGGTTGCGATCATTGGCGCCGGCCCCTCAGGCCTGCTGCTGGGCCAGTTGCTGGCCACGGCAGGCATTGCCAATGTGGTCATCGAGCAGCGCAGTGCCGACTACGTGCTGGGCCGCATCCGCGCCGGCGTGCTCGAGCAGACCACGGTGGATTTGCTCACCGCCGCCGGTGTCGACGCGCGCCTGCATGCCGAGGGCCTGCCGCATGACGGTGTCGAGCTGTGCTTTGGCGGCATGCGCCACCGCATTGACCTGTTGGGCCTGACCGGCAAGCGGGTGACGGTGTACGGCCAGACCGAGGTGACACGTGACCTGATGGATGCGCGCAGCGCCGCCGGCCTGCCCACGGTGTATGCAGCCGACGGCGTGGCGGTGCACGGCTTCGACACCAGCAGCCCCAGCGTCACCTACCACCACAACGGTGTGCAGCACAGCGTGCAGGCCGACTTCATCGCCGGCTGCGACGGCTACCACGGCGTCTGCCGCGCCAGCGTGCCGGCGGCTGCGATCACGCTGCACGAGAAGGTCTACCCCTTCGGCTGGCTGGGCGTGCTGGCCGACCTGCCGCCGGTCAGCCATGAACTGATCTACGTGCACCATGCGCGCGGCTTTGCACTGTGCAGCCAGCGCAGCAAGACACGCAGCCGCTATTACGTGCAGTGCGCACTCGACGACAAGGTCGAGCGCTGGAGCGATGACGCCTTCTGGGCCGAATTGCGCGAGCGCCTGCCGGCCGACACCGCAGCCCAGCTGATCACCGGGCCGTCGATCGAGAAAAGCATTGCGCCGCTGCGCAGCTTCGTGGCCGAGCCGCTGCGCTTTGGCCGCCTGATGCTGGTGGGCGACGCCGGCCACATCGTGCCGCCCACCGGTGCCAAGGGCCTGAACCTGGCGGCCAGCGATGTGGGCTTCCTGTGGCAGGCGCTGCAGGGCTTCTACGCCGGCCGGCCGCATGAAATCGACCACTACAGCCAGCGCGCGCTGGCGCGCATCTGGAAGGCCGAGCGCTTCAGCTGGTGGATGACCTCGCTGCTGCACAACTTCCCCGAGGCCGACGGCAGCGGCAGCTTCGGCCGCAAGATGCAGCTGGCCGAGCTGGACTACCTGATGGGCTCACGCGCGGCGATGACGGTGCTGGCCGAAAACTACGTCGGCCTGCCACTGCTGTAAACCCGGCGCGACACTTCGAGGTGTCGGCAGCAAGCACAGGGCTGGCTGTGGCTTAAGCTGCCGCACCGCTGCACAGCCTGCGGTTGACACCGCCAAGCTGCCGCGCCACCCCATGCCTGCCACCCCTCTGCTGCCCCCTGACCACCCCGAGCGCGCCAGCCTGGCGGCCGAGGTCCACGCCCGCCCACCCGAGCCGCTGGCCGCGCCCGGACGCGCCACCTATGTGGCGGTGCGCATCGACACTGACGCGCGCCCGGCCGAACTGGCCCACATCACGGCGCTGTGCAAGCAACTGGGCGCCGCGCCGCCTGCGGCCACCAGCACGCAGTGGTCGGGCACGCTGGGCGCGGTGCGCATGAAGTGGGAGCGCCATGGCGAGTTCTCCAGCTACACCTTCTTCACCGCTGGCCTGAGCCAGACACCGTTTGCCGAGCCGGTGGCCGCATTGCTGCCCGCCGGCTGGCTGGCCGGCGTGCCGGGGCAAACCGTGTTTGCCGCCCACGCCACGCTGGTGGCGGCCGAGGCGCTGGCGCTGGTGGGCGCCGGCCTGCCCACGGCCACGCAACTGGCCAGCCACTTTGGCGCCAACGTGGTGGTGGGCGCGGCCATCGGTGAGGGCGCCGGCCTGGCCTTCACCGATTTCGTCATCCATGCCGACGGCTTTGCCCGCTTCCTGCTGATCGACCGCGAGATGACCGAGCGCCAGGCCGGCCGCATGTTGCAGCGCCTGTTCGAGATCGAGGCCTACCGCATGATGGCCTTGCTGGCGCTGCCGATGGCGCGTTGCCTGTGGCCGCGGCTGCAGGCGGTGGAGCGCACGCTGGCCGGGCTGACAGCGCAGATTGCCGGCACCAACCCAGGCCAGCCTGCGGCCGACAGCGCCGGCCATGATGAAGCCCTGCTGCAGCAACTGATGGCCCTGGCCGCCGAGGTTGAAAGTGCACTCGCCGCCAGCCAGGCCCGGCTGGGCGCCAGCCGCGCCTACCACGCGCTGGTGGCCACCCGCATCGCCGAGCTGCGTGAGCAGCGCATCAAGGGCCTGCAGACCATCGACGAATTCATGACCCGGCGCCTGAGCCCGGCCATGGCCACCTGCGCCACCGTGTCGCAGCGCCTGCAGGACCTGAGCGAGCGGGTGGCCCAGGCCAGCAGCCTGCTGTCGACCCGGGTCGACATCACCCGCCAGCGCCAGAACCAGGCACTGCTGGCCGCCACCGCGCGCCGCGCCAAGCTGCAATTGCGGCTGCAGCAGACGGTGGAGGGCCTGTCGGTGGCGGCCATCGTCTACTACCTGGCCGGGCTGGTGGGCTATGCCGCCAAGGCGCTGAAGGCCGCCGGCGAGGGCCTGCAGCCGGACATCGTGACCGGCGCCGCCGTGCCGGTGCTGGCACTCATCGCCTGGTGGGTGCTCAAGCGCGTGCACCGGCGCATTGCCGCCGACGATGGCGATGCCAGCCGCAGCTTTCGCTGAACCACCCTCACCCGCCCCCCGGAGCCCGCGCGCATGGCGATTGCCTTCCCCTTTTCAGCCATCGTCGGCCAGGACGAGATGAAGCTGGCCATCTTGGTGGCAGCGGTGGACCCCGGCATCGGCGGCGTGCTGGTGTTCGGTGACCGCGGCACCGGCAAGAGCACGGCCGTGCGCGCGCTGGCTGCCCTGCTGCCGCCGATGCGGGCCACCGTCGGCTGCCCCTATGCCTGCGACCCGGCGGCGCCACCCGGCGCCTGCGCGGTGTGCGCCACATTGAAGGCCGGCAAGACACCGCCCAAGAGCCACAGCGTGCCGGTGCCGGTGGTCGACCTGCCGCTGGGCGCCACCGAAGACCGGGTGGTGGGCGCACTCGATTTGCAGCGCGCGCTGGCCGACGGCGTCAAGGCCTTCGAGCCCGGCCTGCTGGCACGCGCGCACCGCGGCTTCTTGTACATCGACGAAGTCAACCTGCTTGAAGACCACCTGGTGGACTTGCTGATCGACGTGGCCGCCTCGGGCGAGAACCTGGTCGAGCGTGAAGGCCTGAGCGTGCGCCACCCCGCGCGCTTTGTGCTGGTGGGCAGCGGCAACCCCGAAGAAGGAGAACTGCGGCCGCAATTGCTCGACCGCTTCGGCCTCAGCGTGGAGGTGCGCACGCCGCAGGATTTGCCGTCGCGCATTGCCGTGATCCGGCGCCGCGATGCGTTTGAACGTGACCCGGTGGCCTTCACCGCTGAATGGGCCAAGCCAGACGCCAAGCTGCGCAAGCGCATCGTTGCCGGCCGGGCGCTGCTGGGCCGGGTGGTCGTGAGCGATGCGATGCTGGAGCACACCGCGCGCTTGTGCCTGGCCCTGGGCACCGACGGCCTGCGCGG
>JANNMP010000741.1:0-3442 GCA_031398015.1 Burkholderiaceae bacterium | reverse complement strand
GGCCGGCCTCCAGCGCCTCCAGCTTGGCCGGCGTGACCTTGATCGCCGCCGCCAGCGCGGCAATGTGCAAGCCTTGTTGTTGGCGCGCCGCACGCAGCAGCGCGCCGGCCTGGGCAGCGTCGGCGCTGACGGGGGTGTTGGGCTGGCTGGCGTCAGTCATCGAAGCGGCCACGCTCGAACAGCGCGGCTTCGGGGGACGGTGCAAAGCGCTGGCGCAGGCGGTCGCCCAGCACCCGCACCACACTGTTGCGGCCCAGCTTGCGCTCGATGCGGGCGGCCAGCCACAACGTCTGGGCGTTGGCGGCGTCGGGCGCGTCGTTGACGCGGCTGATGTAGAAGCTGGCGCGCTCATAGGCCTGGCGGCGGTACAGCACCTCGGCCAGGTTCAGGCCGGTGGCGGGGTTGGCCGGGTCCAGCTCGTAGGCGCGCATCAGTGCCAGCTCGGCGTCGGCCCAACGGCCGTCGCGGCCGTAACACACCCCACGCGCCAAGTGGCTGCGCGCCGGGTCACGGTACTGGGGCAGTGCCAGCAAGGCATCAAACTGGGCCTGGGCCGCCGCAAAGCGGCCGCGCTGGCACAAAAACCAGGCCTGGTTGTGCAGCGTTGCGCCGTCGCGCGGGTTCAATTGCAGCGCGCGGTTGAAGCTGTCTTCGGCCAACCGGTCTTCACCCATCGCCGCATACACCAGCGCGCGCAGGTTGTAGGCCTCGGCCAGGTCGGGCTTGGACTGGATGGCCAGCTTGGTTTCGTCCAGCGCTGTCTCCAGCTGGCCGGCGCCAAAGTAGGCGCTGGCCAGCTCCAGCCGCACCCGGGCGCGGCGTTCGGCATCGGTCTGGTCGGACGCAGTGGCGATCGCCTGGGGTTGGTCGGCCGACAAGCCGCCCGGGTTGGCACAGGCGCTCAATGCCATAGCCAGCACCCCTGGCAGCACGCGCCAACCAAGGCGCATGGTCAGGCGAAAGTTCAGGCGCCTCATGCCTGCCCCGCCGGCGCCACAGCGATGCGGATGGCCGGGCGCATCAGCCGCGCCTGCACGCGGGTGCGGTCCTGCACCTCGCCGGCCAGTTGGCCGCAGGCAGCGGCAATGTCGTCGCCCCGCGTCTTGCGCACCGTGGTGACGATGCCGGCGTCTTGCAGCTGCTTGGCAAAGGCCAGCACGCGTGGCTGCGGCGAGCGTTGCAGGCCCGATGCCGGGAACGGGTTGAACGGGATCAGGTTGAGCTTGCAGGGCACGGCCGGCGCGCCGGCCTGGCCAGTCACCAGCGCGATCAATGCACGCGCCTGCGCTGGGCTGTCGTTGACGCCGTCGAGCATGCAGTACTCGAAGGTGATGAAGTCACGCGGCGCCGCGGCCAGGTAGCTGCGGCAGGCCGCAAGCAGCTCGGCCAGCGGGTCCTTGCGGTTCAGTGGCACCAGCTGGTCACGCAGGGCGTCGTCGGGCGCATGCAGGCTGACGGCCAGCGCCACCGGGCAGTCGGCACGCAGCCGCTCGATCATCGGCACCACGCCCGAGGTCGACACGGTGAGGCGCCGCCGCGACAGGCCGTAGCCATGGTCGTCGAGCATCACCCGCAGCGCCGGCAGCAGCGCGCTGTAGTTCTGCAGCGGCTCGCCCATGCCCATCATCACCACGTTGCTGATGATGCGCTCGGCCCGGCCCAGGCGCGCGCGCAGCTGGTGCTCGGCAAACCACAGCTGGGCCACGATCTCGGCCGTCGTCAGGTTGCGGCTGAAACCCTGGGCGCCGGTGCTGCAAAAGCGGCAGCCGACGGCGCAGCCAGCCTGCGACGAGATGCACAGCGTGCCACGGTCATGCTCGGGGATGAACACTGTTTCCACCGCGTCGCCGCCACCCACGTCGAACAGCCATTTCACCGTGCCGTCGGCCGAGGCCTGCTCGCTCAACACCTGCAGCGGCTGCACCGTTGCCAGGCCTTGCAGCTTGGCGCGCAGCGACTGGGCCAGGTCGGACATGCGGCTGAAATCGGCCTCGCCCTTCTGGTGCAGCCAGCGGAACAACTGCACCGCGCGGAAGCGCTTTTCACCCAGCGTGGCACACCAGGCGGTCAGCGCGTCCAGGTCGAAGTCGAGCAGGTTGACCGAAGTCACTGTGCAATGACAACGGAATGGAAGAGCACCCCCTCAGCGCCGCCTCGGTGCAGCCAAGCGGCCGCCGCGGAACCGGCTCTGCCGGGCCGCTGGGGGCGCCCCCCTGGGGGGGAGGCGCCGTAGGCGCTTCGGGGGGGGGTCATCAGCGGCTGTAGACGTTCATGCCGGGGAAGAAGAACGCGATTTCCACGGCGGCGGTTTCCGGGGCGTCCGAGCCGTGCACCGCATTGGCGTCGATGGAGTCGGCGAAGTCAGCGCGGATGCTGCCTTTTTCAGCCTTCTTCGGGTCGGTCGCGCCCATCAGTTCGCGGTTCTTGGCGATTGCATTCGGGCCTTCCAGCGCCTGGATCATCACCGGGCCGGAGATCATGAACTTGACCAAGTCGTTGAAGAATGGCCGCGCCTTGTGCACCGCATAAAACGCCTCGGCCTCGCCGCGCGACAGGTGCGCCATGCGGGCGGCCACCACCTTCAGGCCCGCGCCTTCAAAGCGGGCGTAGATCTGCCCGATCACGTTCTTGGCCACGGCGTCGGGCTTGATGATCGACAGGGTGCGTTCGACGGAATTGGCGCTGTTGTGGATGTCAGCCATGCAAAATTCTCCTGAAATCAATGACTTGAAACAAAACCGCGCATTCTAGCCAGCGCCCGTGTCAGCGCTGCAGGCTGGCTCAGCGGCCACCACGACGGCCACCGCCACCACCGCCACCGCCACCGCCGCTGCCGCCGCGCCGGCCACCACCGCCGCCACCGCCACCGCCACCGCCACCGCCACCGCCACCACCGCCGTTGCCCTGGAATTTGCGCACAAACGCATCAGCACCGATGTAGCCCAGCGAGGTTTTCATCGGGTCAGGCTGGCCACCACCGGCGCCGCCCCCGCCGCCGCCGCCCTTGCGGCCACCGGCAATGCCGAAGCCCTTGGGCTTTTGCACGAAGCGCTTGTCGTAGGTCTGCTCCAGCGGGTTGGGGATCGGGCCGTCCTCGGCAATCTCACGCCTGGGTGCCCGCGCTTCACGGATGGCGCGCTTGTCAAAGGTCTGCATCAGCGGGTTGGGGATGGCGGCAAAGTTCTGGTGCTCGCCATCGGCGTCGTATTCGCGCTCCACTGGCGGGCGCTCGGCGCGCTCACGCCGCTCCTGCGGCGGCCGGTCGGGGCGCGGGCCGCGCTCGCTGCGCTGTGGCGGCGGGCCATTGCGGCGGCTCTGGTTGTTGCCACTGCCATTGCCGTTGTTCTGGCGCGGCTGGCCGGGGCCGTCGCGTGGCCCGTCGCGTGGCCCCTCACGCGACCCGTCACGTGGGCCGTCCTGGCGCGCTGGCTTCGGCGCCCGC
>JANNMP010000738.1:0-1545 GCA_031398015.1 Burkholderiaceae bacterium | reverse complement strand
GGTCGTGAACATCGCTGCCAACGTTCAACATACTCAGCAGAAAGCTGCGTGACTGAGGCGACAACTACCTTGACGCGCGCCGGGGTGGACTTGAAGTTCCCCCGATTTCGCGGACACTTTTTCAACCCGAAAAGGAGTCCGAGATGCCAACCCCGAAGCCGCCGTATCCGGCGGCGTTTCGTCAGCAGCCAGCGCTTCGCGCGCCAAGACGCTGAAGCGCCGCCGCTGCGAAGCGTGGTCGCATTGGGTCAGATGTGTTGGTTCAGAAGCGGGAGTTTCAACGCTTGGTGCTTCTGAACACCTGGCTGTCACCATAGAACGCAGGATCAGCGTTGCCGGCACACCAGCCAGGAACGCCCAACACTGGAAGTGGCGAGAACGGTTTGCCAGTCCATCGTTCAATTCGCAGCGACAAGGCTGATGCATCCACGAGCACATGCGCCACCAAGGCCTTGCGCGGCGCAGTGGCCAGTTTCTCCAGCAGCGCGTGGCCAATGATGGTCAGACGGGCCTGCCGCCACAAAGCCCGGTGGCTGTCGAACAACGCCTGCCAATCACGCTGCCGCAGCGCAGCGCACAAGGCAGCGGGCGCCTGCAGCACCGCGCCGCTTTCATCGAACAGCGTCAGCGCATCGCGCAGCGGCCCGCGCTCGGCCGCCACGCCGCTGCGGCTGATCTCGGCCGCCTGCAGCGCGTTCAACCTGGCCTTCAACGCCGGTTGCGCCAGCCACACCAGGCCATTGAAGAAGTCGTGCGCGTTGTCACGCGTGGGCACACAGGCGCTGCGGTGGATGAAGGCCTCATAGGCCTCGCCCGGCGGCAGCGCGGCTTGTGGCACGAAGCGCAGCGTGCCGCAAGCCAGCCTGGGTGGGCCAGCGCCTGCCGCAGCGGCCTGTGCATTCAGTGCATCGGCCACCGTGGCGCCGGCCTGCCAGGCTTGCACAACAGCCAGCGCAGCAGGCTGCAGCGGCGCCAGCCAGGGCCCGCCCAAATCCAGCCGGGGCACGCGGCTTGGCCCGCCAGCCGGGGTCAATCCACTTGCCGCCAGGCCAGCGTCTCACCACCGCGCAGTGGCTTGAGCTGGGCGTCACCAAAGGCCACTGTCGCGGGCAACTGCCAGGCCTGACGCTTGAGCGTCAGCGTGCCGGTGTTGCGCGGCAGGCCGTAGAAATCAGGCCCGTGGTGGCTGGCAAAGGCTTCAAGCTTGTCGAGCGCGCCGGCGGCGTCAAAGGCCTCGGCGTACAGCTCCAAAGCGCTCAGCGCGGTGTAGCAGCCGGCGCCACACACACTGGCCTCTTTCAGCGTGGCCGCATGCGGCGCGCTGTCGGTGCCCAGAAAGAAGCGGCTGCTGCCCGACGTGGCCGCCGCCACCAGCGCCTGGCGGTGCACTTCGCGCTTGAGCACCGGCAGGCAGTAGTAGTGCGGCCGCAAGCCACCCAAAAAAATGGCGTTGCGGTTGTAGAGCAGGTGGTGCGCGGTGACGGTGGCGGCGGTGTGCGGCCCGGCCTCGGCCACGTACAACGCGGCTTCGCGGGTGGTGATGTG
>JANNMP010000720.1:0-6857 GCA_031398015.1 Burkholderiaceae bacterium | reverse complement strand
GCGCGCGATCCGGGTGTCGGTCTCAGCGCTCATTTCATTTTTCCTTGCCGAACAGTCCTGCCGGCCGAATCACCAGCACGATGGCCATGATGACGAAGACGACGATGCTCGACGCCTCGGGGTAGAACACCTTGGTCAGGCCCTCGACCAGGCCCAGCACCAGGCCGGTGAGGATCGAGCCCATGATCGAGCCCATGCCGCCGATCACCACCACCGCAAACACCACGATGATCAGGTTGCTGCCCATCAGCGGCGTGAGCTGGATCACCGGCGCCGCCAGCACACCGGCCAGCGCCGCCAGGCCGGCACCCGCGCCGTAGGTCAACATCACCATCATCGGCACGTTGACGCCGAAAGCCTGCACCAGCTTGGGGTTCTCGGTGCCCGCGCGCAAGTAGCTGCCCAAGCGCGTGCGCTCGATCAGGAACCAGGTGGCAATGCAGATCGCCAGCGACGCAAAGATCACGAACGCGCGGTAGTTGGGCAGCACCATGAAGCCCAGGTTGGTGGCGCCCTGCAGTGCGTCGGGCACCGCGTATTGCTGGCCCGAGACACCGAACTGGTCACGGAAGATGCCCTCGGCGATCAGCGCCAGGCCGAAGGTGAGCAAGAGGCCGTAGATCGGGTCGATGTTGTACAGCTGCTTGAGCAGGGTGCGCTCGATCAACACGCCCAGGGCCCCCACCACCAGCGGCGCGATCACCAGCGCGCCCCAGAAGCCGATGCCCAGCTTCTCGGTCAGGCCGAAGGCGACGTAGGCGCCGATCATGTACAGCGCGCCATGGGCAAAGTTGACGATGCCCAGCAGGCCGAAGATCACCGCCAGGCCCAGGCTCAGCATGGCGTAGAACGAGCCATTGACCAGGCCCAGCAGCAGCTGGCCCAGAAAGGCCTGCAGGGGGATGCCGAAGATGTCCATGGTGAACTAGGCCCCCCCCCGAAGCGGCTTCGCCGCTCCCCCCCAGGGGGGCGCCGCCAGCGGCCCGGCAAAGCCGGATCCGCGGCGTCTGTTTGAGAACAGCCGCGTGCTCATGGCTTCATTTCCAGAGGGCGCACTTGGATTCGGCTTTGGTGGTGAACGCGTCTTCACCCTTGATGACCTGGGCCACGTTGTAGTAATCCCAGGGCTCGGTGCTCTTGTCGGGCGTCTTGACCTGCATCAGGTACATGTCGTGCACCATGCGGCCGTCTTCGCGGACGTAGCCGCCCTTGGCAAATGCGTCGTTGACCTTGGTCTTGCGCATGTGCGCCAGCACCTTGTCGGCGTCGTCGGTGCCGGTGGCCTTCACCGCCAGCAGGTAGTTCAGCGCCACCGAATAGTCAGCCGCCTGGATCGAGCTGGGCATGCGCTTCATCTTCTCGAAGAACTTGCGGCTCCAGGCACGGGTTTCGGCGTCGCGGTTCCAGTACCAGCTGTCGGTCAGGTACATGCCTTGCGTGGTCTTCAGGCCCAGCGCGTGGATGTCGTTGATGAACATCAGCAGGCCAGCCAGCTTCATGGTCTTGGTGATGCCGAACTCATTGGCCGCCTTGATGGCGTTGACCGTGTCGCCCCCCGCATTGGCCAGGCCCAGGATCTGCGCCTTGCTGCCCTGCGCCTGCAGCAGGAACGACGAGAAATCACTGGTCGACAGCGGGTGCCGCACGGCGCCCACCACCGTGCCGCCGTTGGCCTTGATCACGTTGCTGGTGTCGTTCTGCAGCGCGGTGCCGAAGGCGTAGTCAGCGGTCAGGAAGAACCAGGTCTTGCCACCGCCCTTGACCACCGCGCCACCGGTGCCCTTGGCCAGCGCCACGGTGTCGTAGGCCCAGTGGATGGTGTAGGGGCTGCATTGCTCGTTGGTCAGCGCCGAGGTGGCTGGGCCCACGGCCAGGAACACCTTCTTCTTTTCCCTGGCGATCGCCGACATCGCCAGGCCGGTGCTGGAGGTGGTGCCACCGACCAGCATGTCCACGCCCTGCACGTCGAACCATTCGCGCGCCTTGGCGGCGGCCACGTCGGCCTTGTTCTGGTGGTCGGCGTAGAGGATTTCAATCTTCTTGCCGTTGATCGCGCCGCCCAGCTCGGCCACCGCCATGCGCATGGCCTCGACGCCACCCTGGCCGTCGATGTCGGAGTACAGGCCCGACATGTCGGTGATGATGCCGATCTTGATGGTGTCGCCTGAAATCTGGGCCTGCGCTGGTGCGCAGGCGATTGTGGTGGCGGCCAGCGCGCAGGCGGCGATGCGTGTGTTCAATGTCATGGTGCGGTCCGTGGAAAGTGGATTGAAGCGATAGCGCGGGCGCTCACACGCCCAGGTACTCATGCAGGCTGTCCAGCCGCCCGGGCAGTTCGGCCTGGGTGAATTGCTGGATCACCTGGCCGTGCTCCATCACCAGGAAGCGGTCGGCCAGCGGCGCGGCAAAGCGGAAGTTCTGCTCCACCATCACGATGGTGTAGCCCTGGCTGCGCAGCGTGGTCACCATCTCGGCGAGCTTCTGCACGATCACCGGCGCCAGGCCTTCGGAGATCTCATCGAGCAGCAGCAGGCGGGCGCCCGTGCGCAGGATGCGCGCCACCGCCAGCATTTGCTGCTCACCACCCGACAATCGTGTGCCCTGGCTCTGGGCGCGCTCTTTCAGGTTGGGGAACATGGCGTAGATCTGGTCCACCGGCATGCCGCCGGCGGCCAGCTGCGGCGGCAGCAGCAGGTTCTCTTCGGCCGACAGGCTGGAGAAGATGCCCCGCTCTTCAGGGCAGTAGCCGATGCCCAGCTGCGCGATGCGGTGGGTGGCCATGGCAATGGTTTCCTGGCCCATCACCTGGATCGAGCCCTTGCGGCTGCCGATCAGGCCCAGGATGGCGCGCAGCGTGCTGGTGCGCCCGGCGCCGTTGCGGCCCAGCAGCGTCACCACCTCGCCTTCGTCGACATGGAAATCCACGCCGTGCAGCACATGCGATTCGCCGTACCAGCCGTGCAGGCCTTTGACGTCAAGGAAGCGTTTGGTTGAGCTCAACGCAGTGCTCCGCAGCATGGACGTCTGTCGCAAGCGGCCGCCCCGGAACCGGCTTTGCCGGGCCGGTGGGGGCGCCCCCTTGAGGGGGAAGCGCCGCAGGCGCTTCGGGGGTGGGCCATATCAGTGGGCGCCTTTCAACTCGACATGGGCGCTGCCCATGTAAGCCTCGATCACCGCCGGGTTGGCTGACACCTGCTCGTAGCTGCCCTCGGCCAGCGTGGCGCCACGCTGCAGCACGGTGATGGTGTCGGCGATGCTGGCGACCACGCTCATGTTGTGCTCGACCATCAGCACGGTGCGATTGGCCGCCACCTTCTTGATCAATTGGCGGATGCGGTCCACGTCTTCCAGGCCCATGCCCTGGGTCGGCTCGTCCAGCAGCATCAGCGTGGGGTTCATGGCCAGCGTGGTGGCGATCTCGAGTGCGCGCTTGCGGCCGTAGCTCAGCTCCACGGCAGTGAGCGTGGCGTACTTCTCCAGGTCCACCTCGCGCAGCAGCTCGGTGGCCTGGGCATTGAGCTGGTCAAGCACACGCTCGCTGCGCCAGAACTGGAACGAGTTGTTCAGCCTGCGCTGCAGCGCCACACGCACGTTCTCCAGCACCGTGAGGTGGGGAAACACCGACGAGATCTGGAACGATCGGATCACGCCGCGCCGCGCGATGTGCGCCGATGTTTCGGCCGTGATGTCATGGCCGTCAAACAGGATCTGGCCCGAGGTGGGCGTGAGGAACTTGGTCAGCAGGTTGAAGCAGGTGGTCTTGCCGGCGCCGTTGGGGCCGATCAGCGCATGGATGCTGCCGCGCCGCACCCGCAGATCAACATTGCTGACGGCAACGAAGCCCTTGAACTCCTTGGTCAGGGCGCGGGTTTCAAGGATGTTGTCTGGGCTCATGTCAGGGGCGTGTGGCGGCCGGGCCGGTGCGCCAGCAAGTTTGCTGGAGGGCAGCAATCGGGCGTGAGCATAGCCGCAACTGGGGCCCGGCCCGGGCGGGCTATTTTTTCAGCAGCGGACACACGCTCTTGGCCAGCGGGATGAAGGCCTGCTCAGCCGGGATGGTGGCCTTGAGGCGGTAGTAGTCCCAGGGGTAGTTGCTCTCGCTGGGCTTCTTGACCTCATAGACGTACATGTCGCGCACCAGGCGGCCGTCTTCGCGGATCTTGCCGTTCTTGGTCATGAAGTCATTGACCGGCGTGGCCTTCATCTGCGCCATCACTGCCGTGGTTTCGTCAGTGCCGGTGGCGGCCACTGCCTTCAGGTAATGGCTGATGCCCGAGTACACACCGGCCTGCGCCATGTTGGGCATGCGCTTGTGCTGCTCGAAAAAGCGCCGGCTCCATTTGCGGGTGTCGTCGTTCGAATCCCAGTAGAACGCCTCGGTCAGCAGCATGCCCTGGGCCACCGGCAGGCCCATCGAATGGATGTCGTTGATGAACACCAGCAGCGCGGCCAGGCGCTGGTTCTTGGTGATGCCGAACTCATTGGCCGCCTTGACCGAATTGATCATGTCGCCACCGGCATTCGCCAGGCCCACGATCTTGGCCTTGGACGCCTGCGCCTGCAGCAGGAACGACGAAAAATCCGACGCGTTCAGCGGGTGCCGCACCGAGCCGATGACCTTGCCGCCTTCGGCCTTGATGACCTCGGTGGTGTCTTTCTCCAGGTTGGTGCCGAAGGCGTAGTCGGCCGTCAGAAAGAACCAGCTGTCACCGCCCGACTTCACCACACCGCGGCCGGTACCGGCGGCCAGTGCATAGGTGTCGTAAGTCCAGTGCACGCTGATGGCCGAGCAGTCTTCATTGGACAGCCGGCTGCTGGCGGCGCTGGGGAACAGCGCGATCTTGTTCTTCTGCTTGGCCACCTGCAGCGCGGCCAGCGCGGGTGCGGTGGCGGCCACGTCGCCCAGCATGTCGACCTTCTGCGTGTCGAACCATTCACGGGCCTTGGCAGCGGTGATGTCGGCCTTGTTCTGGGTGTCGGCCACCACCAGCTCGATCGGCTTGCCCAGCACCTTGCCGCCGAAATCGGCAATCGCCATCTTGGCGGCGATCACCGCGCCCGGGCCGACGATGTCGGCATAGACACCGGTCAGGTCGGTGAGCAGGCCGATCTTGACGATGCCGTCGGAGACCTTGTCTTGCGCCTGGGCGTTGACGCTGGTGGTGGCGGCCAGCGCCAGCAGGGCCGCTGCGGCCAGGGAGGTGGGGTGGCGCCGCGGGATGGTGGGGTTCAAGCGTGTCTCCTTGGGTTGTCAGTGTGGTCGGCGCTGTTGCCGACGCGCCGACGCGCACGCCATCGCCTGCGCGGCGCGCGCCGCAGTCTATGGCTGGTCACGGTGGCGCACTGTCGCCAACAGCACCCTCAAAAGAAACAGAACTTCCCGCGCTGCGAATGGAGGCGGGCGCTCGGCATCGCCTGCGGCAATGGCGCGGCGGCGGCAACCGCTGCTGCATTCGATCAGCCGGGCGGCAAGGCCGAGGCCGTGGGGTCGTTCAGGGCTTGGCACGCGAACACACGGAGCAGAGCGTGGCATGCGCAGGACGGTGCCCGCGCCACGGCGGCATGCGCCTGGTGGCAGCGTGCAGCGGCCTGACTGCAAGGTCGAGGTTGTGGGGCCGGGCGGGGCTTGGCACGCGAGGCGCGGCGGCCACCGCACGCACAGCAGACTGCTGCATCGTGTGTTCGCGTGCCGAGCCCCGAACGGCCCCACGGCCTCGGCCTTGCTGCTCAGTTGGTCGAATGCAACAGCGGTTGCCGCCGCCGCGCTGTACCCGGGCTGGTCGCCAGACCTTCAGCCGCACTGCCCCACAAAACCGCAGGCGGTGCAGAACTCGCAGCCGTCGCGCTGGATCAGCGTGTGGTTGCCACATTCGGGGCAGGCCTTGCCCGCCATGGTGGCCAGGCTGAGCGGTGCGCTGACAGCGCTGCTGCCGTCACCAGCGCCCACCAGGCCATTGGCAAGCTTCGCATTCCTGGCCACAGGCGCTGCCAGGATGCCCATGGCCACCACTGGCTCACCCTGCTCATTGAGCACGCCCAGCATCGCGTAGCGGTGGATCACCAGGCGGGCGATGTAGGCCACGGTGCTGGGCCAGGTCTGCTGGCGCCGCTGGGTGTTCGCAAGCGCCGGCACCGGCGCCATGAAGTGGCCCAGCGGCTCACCCACGTTGAGCAGCTTGCGCAGCTTCATGCCGATCCAGGCCGGGTCCATCACCCGCATGTCCAGGCTCAGCAGGCGCGCCAGGCCGTCGAGCGCACGTGGGTAGTTGCCCGAGAAGCCGATGGCGCAGGGCCGCGTCACCTGGGTGCTGATGCCGTCCACGTCTGGCCCGGGCAGGCTCACCTCTTTCAGCGTGACGGTGAAGCGCTCACCGGTGGCGTGGTTGTCCACGTCCACCGCCCAGGCCAGCGTGCCGGCCGTGCCGGTGCGGGGTTCGTCCTTGCTGAACATGGCGTCCAGCACCGGCGTGGGGCCACCTTCCTGCAAGGCACCCAATTGCTCGCAACGCCAGCGGATCACCGCCGCCGTGGCCGCCACCACGCCGGGGAACAGCCGCTTCTCGCCGGCCGGCGGAAACGGCATTTCAAACGCCCGCTCTTCGGCCACCGTGGCCAGTGCATCGAGCTTCAGCCGCAGCCAGGCGGCGTCATTGGCGCGCATGTCCATCGACAGCGTCTTGGCCAGCGCGCCAATGCCGCGCGGCTGCTCGGCGCCATTCACCCACACCTCGAACGGCAGGTTCTGCGCAAACAGGCCCAGGCCGGGGCCGGCTTCGGCCGGCAGCTCACCGACGAACAGCGAGAAGTCACCATGCGGATGGGCGATCAGGTAGCTCCAGGCCGGGTTGCCGCCGGGC
>JANNMP010000687.1:0-4891 GCA_031398015.1 Burkholderiaceae bacterium | reverse complement strand
GCGGGCGCCTTGCCAGTCACCGCGACTCGCCTCGGCGCGGGTGCGGATTTCTGCCGCCCACGCTCCTAGGACAGATCCCTGAGTCGATCCGGCCCACCGAATTCCTGGAAGGACACCTGCGCCCTGCGAGCGACGCCGCTTTGGTCGCTGCCAAGCTGTCGCTGCCTGAGGACCTGGCACAGAAGGCCACCAAACAGGCCAAGCGGCTCAACGATCTGCGGACCACGCTCGGCCCCTATGCCAAGAAGCGCCGCGACTCATCGTTCGCGCGTTACCCGGTGACGCGCGTCGTTCGCGGCTGCCTGCGCTGATACGCCTCGCTCCCCAAAGATCCCCACACCCATAGAGGCAAGCCATGAGCAACGCGATTGCACGCCGCCTGGAGGCTATCCAGACCAAGGGAGCCATGCGGTCATCCGACGTCGCCAACGTCCTGAACGTACGGCCCGAGACTGTTTCCCGGTGGAACAAGGGCAAGGCCCTGCCGCACGCCAGCACCGAGAAACAGCTCCTCGAACTGGAGTTTGTCATCGACAAGCTCGCCGACATCTACGAGCCGCACGACGCGCGGCTGTGGCTCTTCGCCCGCCAGCGCCTACTGGAAGATCAGGTGCCGGCGGAATTGATCCAGCAAGGCCGTGTCGATGAGGTTCTTGCCTCGGTCAACCAGTTGCTCGACGGCGTTCACCTGTGAGGCCAGAGCACCAGGATGATTCACGACCCCGATCTGTTGGACCAGTTGGACGCGCTCTCGAAGGAGACATTCGACGGTGAGGTCTTCCGGGGCACACGGCAAAGCCTCGACCCGCTGGCCAGCTCATACAGTGGTGGCCGTTGGATGCGACGCGATGGCGCCGGTGTGCTCAACACCAGCCTGGCACGCGACGGTGCGCTGGCGGAGATTTCGTTCCATTGGGGCCAGCTCACTCCGCGTCCCACCAAGCCCGTCATGCTGCACACGCTGCGGGTGGCGGCATACCGCACGCTGAAGCTGGTCAGAGCCGATCTGGAATCGCTGGGCGTGCCCGAGAGCGCCTATGGTGGCGTCAACATGCCACGCACGCAGGAGATCGGCGCGGCCGTCGAGTTTCTGGGCTGTGACGGGCTGATCGCCCCGTGCGCAAGATGGAGCTGCGACAACCTGATCCTGTTCCCGGATCGGATGGGTGTCGATGCCAACCTGGAGATCGTCCAAAGCGAGGCCGTTGATTGGGTCACTTGGGCGACGGCAAAGGGACTGATCGCCTAGCATCTCGCGCAGCCAAGATCGGGCCTGACTGGGCTGGCGGCCAATGCCTGCGATGCATGCCGTTTCAACCACTCGTTCAGCGCAGGGTTGCCGCAATCGAAAGCGTGCCATGCAGCAGTTGCCCAGCGGCTGCGGCGCGTCAAGCGCCACCGTGTCAATCGCCTTCGGCCCATGGCGCGCGCCGAGAAAACAAGTCCCTCAAGCCCAGGTTGTCCTGCGCCGGCCGGTCCAGCAACGCCAGCAGGGCCTGCGATTGACTGCCCGTCACCAGAAACAGCCACTGCAGGTTGGCACTAGGGGGTTGCCCTGGCGTCGCGTGAGGCGCAACCTTTTCGCGTTCAAGTCCTGAGGCATTTGCGCGGGCCCGCCCGTCGATGCGTCAATTTGTGCCACACGCCGCCTCTCAGCCCTGGAGCAGCCCAACATGTTCGAGACCCTGCGCCCCGACCCCACGTTCCACCCGTCGCCGCGCCTGGCGATGGAGGCCGAGCGTGAACACCTGGCCTACACCGCGCTGCTGTCGCCCGATGCCTCGCGGCCGGATGCGCTGGCCGTGGTCGATGTCGATCCGGCGTCCAAGACTTGCGGCACCGTGCTGCACCGGCTCGACATGCCACACCGGGGTGACGAGTTCCACCACTTCGGCTGGAACGCCTGCAGTTCGGCACTGTCGCCGATGTCGGGCCATGCCTTCCTGAAGCGGCGCTACCTGGTGATGCCGGGCATCCGCTCGTCGCGCATCTACATCATCGACACCCAGCCCGACCCGGCGCGGCCGACGATCGCCAAAGTCATCGAGCCCGAGGAGGTGCAACGCAAGACAGGTTATTCGCGCCCGCACACTGTGCATTGCGGGCCAGAGGGCATCTACATCAGCACGCTCGGCGGCGGCGGTGCCGACGGCACCCAGGGCCCGCCCGGCATCTTCCTGATGGACTGCGAGAACTTCGAGATTCTCGGCAAGTGGGAGATCGAGCGTGGCCCGCAGAAACTGCATTACGACTTCTGGTGGAACCTGCCCCGCGATTACATGGTGTCCAGCGAATGGGGCCTGCCGCCGCAGTTCGAGAACGGCATCGTCGCCGACGACCTGTTGGCCAACCGCTACGGGCACAGCATCCACTTCTGGCAGTTGAGTTCGCGCCGCCATGTGCAGAGCATCGACCTCGGCGCCAACCACCAGATGGCACTCGAGTTGCGCCCCGCGCATGACCCGACACGTGAGTACGGCTTTCTCGGCGTGGTCGTCGACACCACCAACCTCGAAGGCTCGATCTGGACCTGGTACCGCGAAGGCGGCAAGTTCCACGCCCGCAAGACGGCCGTGATCCCGCCCGAGCCGGCAGTCGCCGCGCTGCTGCCGCCGTTGCTGCAGGGCTTTGGCGCCGTGCCGCCCCTGATCAGCGACATCGACCTGTCGCTGGACGACCGCTTCCTCTACGTGGCCTGCTGGGGCACGGGTGAGCTGCGGCAATACGATGTCAGTGACCCGATGAAGCCTGTGCTGGCCGGCAGCGTGCACATCGGCGGCATCGCGCGGCGCACGCCGCACCCCAACGGCTCGCGCTTCGGCGGTGGCCCGCAGATGACCGAGATCAGCCGCGATGGCAAGCGCGTCTACTTCACCAACTCGCTGTACAGCGCCTGGGACAGGCAGTTTTACCCCGACGGCGTGCCGGGCCGGCAAGTGATGTGCCACGTCGGCCCCAATGGTGGGATCACGCTGGACAAGGACTTCGTCGTCGACTTCGGCGCCGACTACGCGGCGCACCAGATCCGGCTGCAAGGCGGTGATTGTTCGACCGACTCGTTCTGCTACCCGTCGGCCTGACGCTGATCGCAGCGTGTTCAATGACGCCACTGCGTGGGCGTGGCTGGGTGTGGTGGCGATCGGCGCCTACCACGGCTTGAACCCGGCGATGGGCTGGCCCTTGGCCGTGGCCAACGGGCTCGCCGACAAGCGCGGCGCGTCGGTCTTCGCCACCTTCGTGCCGCTCGGCGTGGGCCATCTGCTGGCCATGGCGATGGTGCTGGTGCCCTTTGCGCTGCTGGCCTGGTTGTTGACCTGGAGCCGCGAGATCCGCATCGCCGCAGGCGTCGTCGTGCTGCTGTTCGGCGTGGGCAGGTTGCTGCTGCGGCGCCACCCGCGCTGGCTGAAACGCGTGGGGCCATCACAAGTCATGTTGTGGTCGCTGCTGATGGCCACGGCGCATGGCGCGGCGCTGATGCTGCTGCCGTTTTTCATGGGGCTCTGCGCGGCCCCGCCTGCCGACGTGCGGGCCCCGTCGGACATGTTCGACCACGCGCGCGTGATGGCGCTGATGCGGTCGAACGTCGGCACTGCGGTCGCCGTCTCGCTGCTGCATTCGGCCGCCATGGTCGGCTCCGGGCTGGTCGCAGCGTGGGTCGTTTACCGCCACGTCGGTCTGCGTGCCTTGCGGTCAGCCTGGTTCAATCTGGACGTGGTGTGGGCGCTGAGCCTGATCGTTTCGGGCGCGGTGGCGGTCGCCATGGCGCTGTCGAGCGCGTCCATCGCCACCACCTGATCCTCAAGCCCGCCGCAACCGCGACTGCTCGCGCGCCAACGCAATGAACTCGGCCGCTGCCGGCTTCAACCCCGACCCGCGCCGCCACACCAGCCCCACATCGGTGGTGGGCAGCGCATCGCGCAGCGGCCGCACGTCCACATGCTCGGCGTCCAGCGTCCAGGGCCGGTAGAGAAAATCCGGCAGCACCGCGATGCCGGCACCCGCGCCCACCAGTGAGCGCACCGCCTCCAGCGAGCTGGTGCGCAGGATCACCCGGGGCTTGAGTTGGTGCCGGCTCCACACCGGCGCCATCAGCTCGCTGATGCGGTCGGCGTCCAGCACGATCTGGTCGTGCGCGGCGCAGTCGGCCAGCGTCACCTGGTCTTGCGCGCACAGCGCGTGGTTGCTGGGCAGCCACACGCGGTTGGGGCTGCGCGTCAGCGTCTCTGACAGCATGGCCTGAGGCTCGCTCAGCGCATTGCTGACCATGATCGCCACGTCCAGCTCACCGTTGATCAGCAGGTGCTCCAGGAAGCCGGCGTTGTCTTCGGTGACGAACACTTCCACACCGGGGCAGTTGCGGCGGAAGCGGCTGAACAGCTCGCTCAGGTAGTAGCCCGCCACCAGGCTGGTCACACCCACGGCCAGCACACCTGCCAGGCCCGGGCCAGCGTCGTCGCCGTGCAGGCGCATCGCGTCGGCCACCGAGGCAATCACCTTGCGCGCGCTCACCAGAAAGCGGTGGCCCTGCGCGGTGAGCGCCATGCCGCGTGAACTGCGCGCAAACAGGCTGCTGCCGATCTCGGCTTCCAGCTCCAGCAGGCTCTTGGTCAGCGCGCTCTGCGCGATGTTCAGCATGCGTGATGCGGCGGCCACCGAGCCGCTCTCGGCCACCGCGATGAAGTAGCGGAACTGGCGCAGGGTGAGGTGGCGGTAGTTCATCGGCTGCAGCCCGGGGGCATGGCGGGCTGCTGGGTTGTAACCGATGTATTGGTGCTGGTGTCCGACGTTCACTGGCCAGAGCGACCGCGCCGGGCCGGGCGGGTGTGTTCTGCTCCATGTCCCCCGCCGGCTGCGCCGGCTCCTCCTCTACTTGCGCAGAACACACCCGCCC
>JANNMP010000669.1:0-11944 GCA_031398015.1 Burkholderiaceae bacterium | reverse complement strand
CCGCAGATGTGCTGCGACACCGTGAACCGCGGGCTGGCCTATGCCGAGGGCAAGGTCTTCCTGCAGCAGGCCGACAGCAACCTCCTCGCGCTCGATGCCAAGACCGGCAAGGTGATTTGGAGCGTCAAGAACGGCGACCCGAAGCTCGGTGCCGTGAACACCAACGCGCCGCACGTCTTCAAGGACAAGGTCATCACCGGCATCTCCGGCGGCGAGTGGGGTGTGCGCGGCTTCCTGGCCGCCTACAACCTGTCCGACGGCAAGCTGGCCTGGAAGGGTTACAGCGTCGGCCCTGACGCCGAAATGCTGATGGACCCCGCCAAGACCATGACCTGGACCGACGGCAAGATGGCGCCGGTGGGCGCCGACTCGTCGCTGAAGACCTGGAAGGGCGATCAGTGGAAGATCGGCGGCGGCACGACCTGGGGCTGGTTCAGCTACGACAAGGCCACAAACCTGGTGTACTACGGCACCGGCAACCCTTCCACCTGGAACCCGGCGCAGCGCCCTGGCGACAACAAGTGGACGATGACCATCTTCGCGCGCGACGTCGACACCGGCATGACCAAGTGGGTCTACCAGATGACGCCGTTCGACGAGTGGGACTTCGACGGCATCAACGAGATGATCCTGGCCGACATTGATGTCAAGGGCAAGCCGACCAAGGCGCTGGTGCACTTCGACCGCAACGGCTTTGGCTACACGCTCGACCGGGTCACCGGTGCGCTGCTGGTGGCCGAGAAGTTCGATCCGAAGGTCAATTGGGCCACGCACGTCGACATGAAGTCCGGGCGACCGATGGTGGTGTCGAAGTACTCCACGGCGCAGAACGGTCCTGATGTCAACACCAAGGGCATCTGCCCGGCGGCGCTGGGCACCAAGGACCAGCAGCCCGCGTCGTTCGACCCCGAGACCAAGCTCTTCTACGTGCCGACGAACCATGTCTGCATGGACTATGAGCCGTTCAAGGTCGAGTACACGGCAGGCCAGCCGTACGTGGGTGCCACGCTGTCGATGTACCCGGCACCGGGCAGCCACGGCGGCATGGGCAACTTCATCACCTGGGATGCCGGCACCGGCAAGATCGTGCAGTCCAAGCCAGAGAAGTTCTCGGTCTGGAGCGGCTCGCTCAACACTGCAGGGGGCTTGTCCTGCTACGGCACGCTCGAGGGCTACCTCAAGTGTGTCGACAAGAAGGACATCACCAAGGAACTGTTCAAGTTCAAGACCCCGTCGGGCATCATCGGCAACGTGTTCAGCTATGAGCACAAGGGCAAGCAGTACATCGGCGTGTTCTCGGGCATTGGCGGCTGGGCCGGCATCGGCATGGCTGCAGGGCTCGAGAAAGACACCGACGGCCTGGGTGCGGTGGGCGGCTACCGCGAATTGAACCAGTACACGGAACTCGGCGGCTCGTTGACGGTCTTTGCCCTGCCGAACTGACTGGCCCCGGGTCGCGACATTGCAATTTTCTTGGGCATGATGAGGGGGCCGGCGCTTGAGAGGGCGCCACCCCCTTTTTTCTGTCCGCCGCCTGTCAACTGGATCTGATGCCATGAAGTTGCAATCGTTGATTTCCTGCCTGCTGCTGCTGGTGGTCGGCGGCGCAGCCCACGCCCAAGCTGCCGCCAGCCCCAACGCCAGCGCCAGCGCCGCAGCGCTCTACACAGTGCGCGACGGCTACAAGGTCGATGCCCAGACCATGAAGGGTTTTCGCGCCTGGCGCGCCGCCGCCTGCGACCGCTGCCACGGCGCCAACCAAGAAGGCATGGTCGGGCCATCGCTCCTGGCCAACATGAAGGTGTTGACCAAGGACGAATTCATCGCGGTCGTGCGCGACGGGCGCCTCACCAAGGGCATGCAGAGCTTCGGCAACAGCCCCATCGTGATGGACAACATCAACGAGCTTTACGCCTACCTGAAGGGCCGTTCCGACGGCGCCATCACACGCGCAAAGGTCGAAGAGATCAAATGAGTGACGCGCGATCCGGTCACGGAGTCGGCCGCGAAGTCGTGATTGCAGCCGCAGCGCTGCTGCTGGCGCTTGCGGCACTGGCGCAGGACAGCGCGCCACCACGCCAGGCATTGCGGGTGTGCCAGGACCCGAACAACCTGCCTTTCTCCAACGACGCCAAGCAAGGCATCGAGAACCGCATCGCCGACGTCTTCGGCAAGGCGCTCGGCTTGCCGGTGACGTACTTCTCATTCCCGCAGCGGCTGGCCTTCATCCGCAACACGCTGCGCTACAAGCTGCCGGGGCAGGACTACCCGTGCGACATCGTGCTGGGCGTGCCCGCAGGCTATGACCAGGTGTCGGTCACCAAGCCGTACTACCGCTCGACCTACGCGCTGGTGCTGGCGCCGGGCAAGGGCCTGGACCAGGTGGCGACCGGCGAGGATTTCCTGCGCCTGCCGCAGGCCACGCTGCGCAGCCTGCGCATCGGCATCTACGACCGCTCGCCAGCCTCCGATTGGCTGGTCAAGCACCAGCTCGTCGATCAGGGTGTGCCGTATTCGATGCTGAACGCCGACCCCGCCCAGTACCCCGGGCAGATCATCGAGCGCGACCTCAGCGCAGGCATCATCGACGTGGCCATCGTCTGGGGGCCGATCGCTGGCTACTACGCCCAGCGCGTCAAGAACCTGGCGCTGACGGTGGTGCCGCTGAAGTCGGAGCCAGGCGTGCGGTTCGACTACGCGATGGCGATGGGCGTGCGTTACGGCGAGCGCGAGTGGAAGCAGCAGGTCGAAGGCCTGCTGGACTCGCAGCGCGCCGAGATCCAGGCCATCCTGCGCGAATACGGCGTGCCACTGGTCGACGAATCGCCCGGGGCCCGCTGACGCCGCGCCCCCGGCTGGCCGCCGCATGAAGCCCCTGCTGGCATTGGTGCTGAGCCTGCTGATCGGGGGCCAGCACGCCGGCGCGACACCTGATCGCGCTGCGCTCATCCGCCTGGCCAGCAGCGTCTGGAAGGTCGAGGTGCACCGCGAGCAAGGCGGCTACGCGATCGGCTCAGGCGTGGCAGTGGCAGCCGACCAGGTGCTGACGAACTGCCATGTCACGCGCGACGGCCAGCTGGTGCACGTGCTGCGCGGCGGCCAGCGCTTGCGTGCCGAGGCACAGGCAGTGGACGCCGAGCACGACCTCTGCCTGCTGCGCGTTCCCGGCCTCGGCGCCACGCCGGTGGCGCTGGGCAGCAGCCACCAGCTGCGCCCCGGCCAGAGCGTCGTCGCCTTCGGCTACACCGGCGGGCAGGGCCTGCAATTCAACGACGGACAGGTCGTGGCCCTGCACCGCCTGGATGGCGGGCGCGTCGTCCAGAGCAGCAATGCCTTCACCTCGGGCGCCAGCGGAGGCGCCCTGTTCGACGCCCAGCTGCGCCTCGTCGGCATCCTGACCTTTCGCCTGCCGGGCGGTGTCGCGCATTACTTCTCGGCGCCGGTCGAGTGGCTGCAGCGGCTGCGCGAGGACGCCACCGCGTTCAGCACGGTGCGGCCGCTGCCATCCGGTGCGCGCGCCTACTGGGAGCGCGCGCCGGCGGCGCAGCCGAACTTCCTGCGCGCCGCAGTGCTGGAACGCGAACGCCGCTGGGACGAGCTTGAAGCGCTGGCTTTCAACTGGGCCCGCGTCGACGCCGACGATCCCCAGCCCTGGTACCTGCATGGCCTGGCGCTGGACGGTCTGCAGCGCTGGGCGGAGTCACAGCGCGCGCTGGAACGCTCGGTGCTGCTGGAGCCGGCATCGCCGCTGGCCTGGTTCCGGCTCGGCATGGTGCACACCGAACGCGGCCAGCTCGAGCAGGCCCGCCAGGTGCGCGGCCGGCTCGAAGGCCTGCAATCCGAACTCGCTGGCGAACTTGGCCGCGCCATCGAGCAACGCTGACAGCTCTTTGATCGAGACCCCAAATGCGCCGACGCTGGACCACCCTGCCCCTGCTGCTGGCCCTGTGCGGCAGCGTGCACGCGCAGGGCACGCGACAGGACTTCTCCGCCGCCGAACGCCTGCTCTTCATGAGCGACCAGTTCGGCCAGGTCAAGGCGCCAACCACGCTGCGCTACAGCTTTCGCAAGCTCGGCACGCTCGAGCCCGGCTTCGAGGACCGCATCGCGCTGGCGCTCAAGACCGGGGTCGACGGCCGTTGCTGTGCCACACACACCGATTTCCTCAGCGCCGGGCGCCAGCTGAAGCTGCCAGACCTGCCCGCCGCAGAAGCCAACCCGGTGATCCTGCACTTCCTGGAGCGCGAGGTGCGCGAGATGCAGCGTCTGACCCAGGGTTCGCAGTCCCACTTCCGCAAGCGCATCCGCATGGCGATCTACAACGGCGCCACCGTGCAGCCGGTGGCCTTGCGCTTTCGCGGCCGCGATGTGCAGGGGCAGGAAGTGCGGTTCAGCCCTTTCGTCGACGACCCGAACCGACCACGTTACGAAAACCTGGCGCAAAAGGAGTACCGTTTCATCCTGTCCGACGCTGTTCCTGGCGTGCTCTACGGCATCCGCACGCTGGTGCTCACCGCTGGCGTCGCAGTGCCGCTGCTGGCCGAGGAGCTGTTTGTCGACGGCGCCGAGCCTCCGAAAACCACGACCGAGACACGATGATCCCCCTGACCCACCGCCTGCCGCTGGCCCTGGCCGGCCTGCTTGTTGCGCTGCCCGCGCTGGCCAACGATTTCCCCACCGTCGAGCGCGTGCTGTACGTCCAGGACTGCATGAACGGCCGGCCGGGGCCGTATTACGAGATGGTCAACAAATGTTCCTGCGCGCTCGACGCGTTGGCCAGCCAGATCAAGTTCGACGATTACGTCCAGATCAGCACCGCCGCGAAGGCCAACTCGATTGGCGGCGAACGGGGCAGCTACATCCGCGACGCCGAGATGCTGCAACAGCAGATCAAGCGCTACCGCGAACTGCAGAGCAAGGCCCAGATGGGTTGTTTCCTCGGCCCCGACCCACGTTAGCGGCCATGCGTGCCAGGCTTGCCGCAGGGCTTCTGACGCTGCTGTGCTGCAGCGGCGGCGCAGGCGCGGCCGAGCCGCTGCGCATGGCCGAGTTCGCCCCGGGTGTGTTCGTGCACCAGGGCCAGGTCGACGACTGGCGGCCCGGCAATCGCGGCGATGTCGCCAACCTCGGATTCGTGGTCGGTCAGCGCTGCGTGGCTGTCGTCGACAGCGGCGGCACGCCCGCAGTCGGTGCGGCCTTGCGCGCGGCGGTCGAACGTGCGACGCCGCTGCCGGTGTGCTACGTGATCAACACCCATGCGCACCCCGACCACCTGCTCGGCAACATCGCCTTCGCCGGCAGCGCCGAGAACAGCCCCCGCTTCGTCGCGCATGCACGGCTGCCGGCGGCGCTGGCCGCGCGCGAACGCCACCTGCGCAACGCGATGCAGCGCGACTTCGGCCAGTTGCTGGCGCCCGGGGCCATCGTCTACCCGACGCTGCTGGTCGAGCGCCGGCTCGAGCTGGACCTGGGCGGGCGCACGCTGCGGCTCGACGCCTGGCCGACGGCGCACACCGACAACGACCTGACCGTGTTCGACACCAGCACACGCACGCTGTTCGCCGCCGATCTGCTGTTCATTGACCACCTGCCGGTGCTCGACGGCAGCCTGCGCGGCTGGCTGCAGGTGCTGGGCGAACTGCGCCGCCTCGACGTGGCGCTGGTCGTCCCCGGCCACGGCGCGCCGACCCCGCACTGGCCGGCGGCGCTCGACCCCGAGGAGCACTACCTGCGCACGCTGCTGCTGGAGACACGCGCGGCGCTGCGTGCCAAGGCCAGCATCCAGCAGGCGGTCGAACGTGTCGGGCGCAGCGCGCTGCCAGGCTGGCAGCTCAGCGCGCAGTTCCACCGCCGCAACGTCACGGCGGCCTACGCCGAACTGGAATGGGAAGAATGACATGGGGGTCACGATGATTCACAGCAGGCGTTTGTGGCTGGCGATGCTGCTCATGGTGCTGGCCGGCAGCGCTGCGGCACAGCTGAAGTCGGGCGACAACCCAGAAGCCAACCCGGTCTGGCAGAAGGTGCGCGCCAGTCTGTTTGCAGGGCGCAGCATCGAGGCGGCCCGCGGCGACCTGGTCACCATCGAGGCTCCGGCCCGCGCCGAAGACGCGGCCATCGTGCCGATGGCACTGCGCACCAGGCTGCCCGTGGGCGATGCGCGCCAGGTCACCAAGCTCTACCTGATCATCGACAACAACCCTTCGCCGATCGCCGCCGTGTTCGACTTCGCCCGCGGCAGCGGCCAGGCCGACATCGAAACCCGTGTGCGCGTGGACGAGTACACCCATGTGCGCGCCATCGCCGAGCTCAGCGACGGCAGCCTGGTGATGGCCACGCACTTCATCAAGGCCTCGGGCGGCTGCTCGGCGCCGCCGGGCAAGGACCCGCAGGCCGCGCTGGCCAACCTGGGCAAGATGCGGCTGCGGGTGGACGGCGAGGCGCGCCGCGGCCAGCCGGTGCTGGCGCAGCTGATGGTCAGCCACCCGAACCATTCGGGGCTGGCGATGGACCAGTCGACGCGGCAATACACGCCGGCGCACTTCGTCCGGCGCGTCGTCATCAGCTACGCGGGTGCGCCGGTGCTGTCGGCCGACCTCGACTTCGCGATCAGCGAGAACCCGAACCTGCGCTTTCACTTCGTGCCCCAGGGCGACGGCGTGCTCAAGGCCGAGGTCGTCGACACGCAGGATCTGCGCTTCGAGACCACGCTCGCCCTGGTGCCGGCCCGCTGATGCGCGACGCTTCCCGCACGCGCAGACCACACCGTGCGGCATGGCACCGGTGCGGCCCGGTGACAGCCGCTTGCCAGAGCCGCCCAGCCGAACCGACGGCCCGCGCCGAGCGCCGCCGATGAGACCATGAACCACCGCAGCGAGCGCCCCGGGCTGCGCCGCCGCACCCTGCTGGCTGCAGCCATCGGCGCGCCCTGGCTGCGCGGCGTGCGCGCCGCCGAGGCCGCGCCGGTTGCCGTCGAAGTCGAGGCCGGTGTCTACATGGTCCCCGGGCTGGCGGGTGCGCCGGGGCTGGCCAACGGCGGGCGCGTCGGCAATGCCGGGTTCATCGTCGGGCGCAGCGGGGTGATGGCCATCGACACCGGCACGTCGCACCGGCACGGGCAGGCGTTGCTGGCGGCCATCGCGCAGGTCTCCAGCCAGCCGGTCCGGCTGGTGCTGGTGACGCACGCACGGCAGGAGTTCCTGTTCGGTGCCAGCGCCTTCCAGGCGCGCGGCATCGCCGTGCACATGCAGCGCAACGCTGCGGCGCTGATGGCCGCACGCTGCGCGGGCTGCCTGAAGGCGCTGCGCGCCGAGCTCGGCGAGGAGACGATGCGCGACACGGTGATGTTCAAACCCGATGTGCTCTTCGACGACACCCATGTGGTGGAGACACTCGGCCGGCCGGTGCTTGTGCAGCAGCATGGCCACGCGAGCGGGCCGGGCGACAGCACGGCCTTCGACGTGCGCAGCGGCACGCTGTTCGCCGGCGGCCTGCTCGACAACCGGCGCATCCCCGACATCCAGGATGGCGACGTCCAGGCCTGGCGCCAGGCGCTGGGCGGGCTGCGCAGCCTGCGCATCAACACCATCGTGCCCGGGCATGGGCCGGCGGCCGAGCCCGACCTGATCCGCGTCAACGACCTGTACCTGGCACAGCTGGAGCGCCGCTGTGCCACGCTGCTGGCGCAAGGAGCAGCGCTGAGCGAAGTGCCCGACGCCGCCGCATTGCCCGACTTCAGCCGCTGGGACCAGTACGACACCGTGCACCGGCGCAACGCTGCCATCATGTTCCTGCGGCTTGAACGCCGCCTGCTGCTCGATGACCCCCGCGAAGGAGCTTTTCCATGACGTTTTGTCGCCGGTTCTTGCTGCTGCTGGGCCTGCTGGTCAGCGGCGGCCTGCACGCTGCGCCCGGCGGCCTGCCGTCGGCGGCGCATGCTGACAGCTCGCCCGAATGGGACCGGCTGCGCGCCAAACTGTTCGCCAACCGCCGCATCGAGGCGTCGCCCGAAGCGAGCCTGGTGCAGCTCATCGTGCCGCTGCGCGCCGCCTACGGCGCATCGGTGCCGGTGAAGATCGTCTCCAGGCTGCCGCAGACTGCGGCGCGCTACGTCACGCGAGTCTACCTGGTCGTCGACAAGAACCCGTCGATGCTGGCCGCCGTGCTCGACCTGACACCCGACATCGGCCAGGCCGACTTCGAGACGCGGCTGCGGGTGGACGAATACAGCCACGTGCGTGTCGTCAGCGAGCTGTCCAACGGTGAACTGCACATGGACTCGCGCTACGTCAAGACCTCTGGCGGCTGCTCGGCGCCACCCAACCGAGAGTCCCTGCACCTGATCGGCAAGACCGTCTTCAAGCTGCCCGAGGGCGTGAAGGCCAATGCACCCACGCCGGCGCAGGTGACCGTCTTGCACCCCAACGACACCGGCTTCGAGCTGAACCAGCTGACCGTGATGTACATCCCGCCGCACTTCGTGCGCAGCATCAAGGTGCGTTACGGCGAACGCCGGCTGTTCGACGCCGAGCTCGACTTCTCGGTCAGCGAGAACCCGACGCTGCGCTTTCACTTCATGCCGCAAGGCAGCGGGGAACTGCGCGCCGTGGTCGAGGACTCGAAGGAAGGGCAGTTCGCCGGCTCGCTCGCCGTGGTGGCGCCATGAGGCGCCTCTGGTTCGCCGCGATGGTGCTCGTCGCCGGGCCTGCAGCAGCGGCCCTGCCTGCGGCCTATGCGCCGCTGGTCATCGAAGCCAGGGGCCTGCCCGAGCGCGCCGAGTTCGATTTCAGCGCGGCCCTGCAGCGCGCGCGGCGCGAGCACAAGTCGCTGTACGTCTACCTCGGCGCGCGTGATTGCGCGTACTGCCGCAAGTACGAGGCCTTCCTCGACCAGAACGCCAGCCAGCTGGTGCCGCATTTCGCGGCCAGGTACATCGTCGTCGACCTGCGCAGCGCCTTGTCGATCCAGGCGCCACGCCTGTTCT
The DNA here is from genome assembly GCA_031398015.1 of Burkholderiaceae bacterium. Taxonomy (GTDB): domain Bacteria; phylum Pseudomonadota; class Gammaproteobacteria; order Burkholderiales; family Burkholderiaceae_C; genus Pseudaquabacterium. Next base: position 2,961 of record JANNMP010000669.1, on the reverse strand, counting down.
TCCGCAGCGGCGGGCGCAGCCTGGCCTACGCCGATTTCATGCGCGCGTTGGGCGACGAACGCGCGCGCCAGCTCGTCTACCCCAGCGTCTGGCTGCTCGGCGCGGACGCCCGCCCCTTGATGCAGATGCCCGCCGGCACGGGCACCTTCGAGACGGTCGACGAGCAGCTCGAGATCCTGCGTCTGCAACAGTAGGAGCCAACGATGCACAAGCCGATCCTGCGCAGCATGCTGCTGCTGGCCAGCGCCACCACAGCGGCCCAGGGAGTGGCAAGCGACGCGCCCTGGCCGGTGGCCGGGCAGCAGGGCCTGATGCGATTCGTCATCGTGCCCGCCGAGCAGGCGCGCGACCGGGCGGCCTACATGGCACAGATCCAGCGGCTGTGCGAACCCGACCGCACCTGCTTCCTGAACTTCTACACCAACAGCAGCGCAGCGCCACTGGCCATGCCGCTGCCCGATGCGATCGACCGCGAGCCTACCGCTGTGTTCAGGCGCTCCACCAAGCAGGGCACGGAGGGCTTTCGCTGGAGCTGCCGACTGCAGCTGCCCGAACCCGACTGCTTCTAGCCCGGCTTGCCCGCGAGCCGGCGTGAATTCGCCGGGTCCCTGAACACCAGCGGGTGTTCGGTGCGCACCGCGCCGGCGACATCGGCACGCGCCACCGCTTCGGCCACGCGATGGTGCTGCGGGCTCTTCACGCACACCGGGTCGGCGGCGGCCGGGTCCTGCGCAAGCATGTAGGCCTGGCAGCGGCAGCCGCCCAGATCGACCTCGCGGTATTCACAGCTGCTGCAGGGCTCTTTCATCCAGCCCGTGCCCCGGTAGCGGTTGAAGCCTTCGGACTCGAACCAGATCTCGCGCAGGTCATGGTCGCGCACGTTCGCAAACGCCAGCCCCGGCAGCATCTTCGCCGTGTGGCAGGGCAAGGCCGTGCCGTCGGGGGTGATGTTGAGGAACATGCTGCCCCAGCCATTGACGCACTTCTTCGGCTTGCCCTCGTGGTAGTCGGGGGCGACGAAGAAGATGCGCATCTGACCGCCCAGACGTTCGCGCCACGCGGCCGTGCTGGCCTCCGCACGGCGCAGCTGTTCACGCGTGGGCAGCAGATGGTCGCGGTTCAGGTAGGCCCAGGAGTAGTACTGCGTATTCGCCAGCTCGAGGTACTCGGCGCCCATCTGCGCAGCCATCTCGATGATGCGCTCGACATGGTCGATGTTCATGCGGTGGATCACCACGTTCATCACCATCGGCCAGCCCTGCGCCTTGATGATGGCGGCGACGCGGTTCTTCAGCCCGAAGGTCTTGGTGTGCGAGAGGAAATCGTTCATCTCGCGCGTGGAATCCTGGAACGACAGCTGCACATGGTCCAGCCCTGCGGCCTTCAGCGCCGCTGCACGCTCGGCCGTCAGGCCGACACCCGAGGTCAGGAGGTTGGTGTAGTAGCCCAGGCGTCGCGCTTCGGCGACGATGACCTCGAGGTCGTCGCGCAGCAGCGGCTCGCCGCCGGACAGGCCGCACTGCACCGCACCCAGTTCCCGGCCCTGGCGCAGCACACGCAGCCAGTCGTCGGTGCCCAGTTCCTGCTGCGTCTGCGCAAAATCGACCGGGTTGTAGCAGAACACGCAGTGCAGCGGGCAGCGGTAGGTCAGCTCGGCCAGCAGCCACAGCGGCGGGCCGATCACGGATTTGCTCATGCCCAGACCAGCCAGCGCTTGTCGCCTGCCATCTGCACGAAGGCCAGCACGTCGGCTTCCAGGCCCTGCGCAGAGAACGCCTGCTCCAATTCGGCCACGATGTCGGCCACCGAGCGCTGGCCGTCGCAGCGCGTGATGATCTCGCCGGCACTGCCGTTGAGCTTGACCATGCCTTCGGGGTAGAGCAGCACGTGGCAGTCCTGTGCCGCCTCCCACTGCAGGCGCAGGCCCGGGGCGATGCGCGGCACGACGCCGGCGTCCGGCGCCGTCATGCCACCACCCCGTAGCGCGTGGCCATCGCGTCGTTCATCGCCCACAGCACGTCCAGCTTGAACTGCAGCACCTCGAGCGCGCGCTGCTGCAGCGCGCGCGTGTCGAAGTGCGCCAGCGTGATCGCCAGCCCCTGTTCGACATCACGCCGCGCCTGGCTGACCCGGTTGCGGAAGTAGGCCAGCCCCTCGGTCTCGATCCACGGGTAATGCGCGGGCCAGGTGGCGAGCCGCTGCTTGTGGATCTCGGGCGCAAACAACTCGGTCAGCGACGAACACACCGCCTCCTGCCAGGGCGCGCGGCGCGCGAAATTCACATACGCGTCGACCGCGAAACGCAGCGCCGGCACCACGTGGCGCAGGTCTTCCACCTCGTCGCGCTGCAGGCCCACCGACTGCGCCAGCCGCAGCCAGGCGTCAATGCCACCGGGATCCTGCACGCCGCCGAGCTCGAAACCGTCGTGGTCCAGGATGCGCTGCACCCAGCCGCGGCGCACGGCGGCGTCAGGGCAGTTGGAGAGCACGGCGCCGTCCTTGATGGGGATGGCGATCTGGTAGTAGAAGCGGTTGGCCACCCAGCCGCGGATCTGCTCCGGCGTGGCGCGCCCACTGTTGAGCATCACATTGAACGGGTGGTGGATGTGGTAGGCCTTGCCGCGCTCGCGCAGCCGGGCCTCGAAGTCGTCGCGCGACCAGGCGGGTTGCAGGGTCATGTTTGTCAGAGCTGCAGTTGCAGCCCGTCCTCGCAGACCTGGATGCCGGCGCGCGCCAGTGCCGCGCGTTCGGCCGAGTCTTCGTCGAGGATCGGGTTGGTGTTGTTGATGTGGATGAGCCAGCGCTGCGTGTGCGGTGGCAGGCGCGCCAGCCACGCGACCATGCCCCCAGGCCCGGCCTGCGCCAGGTGGCCGATCTCGTGCGCGCGCTTCTTGCCCACGCCTTGCTGCAGCATCTCGTCGTCGGCCCAGAAGGTGCCGTCGACCATCACCGCGTCGGCGC
>JANNMP010000658.1:0-5790 GCA_031398015.1 Burkholderiaceae bacterium | reverse complement strand
ACGCGTTTGCGTCCGAGGTGATCGACACCGAGCTCGACAAGGTGCTCGACCGTGGCAAGGACATCGGCCAGGCGCTGGCCGACGCCCAGCGCCTGCTGCAACAGCGCGCCAAACGCTGACGACACAGCCGCCATGAAGCTGCCCAACGCGTTGCGCCTGTCGCCCGAACACGCGCCCTATGTGTTCATCGCGCCGTTCCTGCTGCTGTTTGCGGTGTTTGGCGTGTTCCCGCTGGGCTTCTCGCTGTACCTGGCGTTCCAGAGCTGGGAGCCCACCAGCGGGCTGGAGGCGATGCAGTTCGTCGGCCTCGACAACTTCGCCTTTGCGCTGCAGGACGACTGGTTCTGGAAGTCACTCGGCAACACCACCTGGCTGGCGCTGGCCTCGGGCGTGCCGCAGCACCTGGTGGCCATTCCGCTGGCGGTGTTCATCCACAACAGCTTCAAGCGCTTTCGCAACGGCGTGGTCGGGGCCTGGTTCATGCCCTACATCACCAGCACGGTGGCGATCGCGATCCTGTTCTCGTCGTTGTTCTCCACGGATTTCGGCTTGCTCAACCAGGCCATCCTGGCGCTGTCGAAGCTGCCGCTGCTGGGCGCGCTGCTGCCCGCCGAGCCCATCGACTGGCTCAACGACCCCGACCGCATCAAGCCGGCCATTGCCATCATCGTGTTCTGGCGCTACGTGGGCTTCAACGTGGTGCTGTACCTGGCGGCGCTGCAGACCATCCCGCATGACATCTACGAGGCCGCCACCATGGACGGTGCCGGCCGGCTGCAGCAGTTCTTCTGCATCACCTTGCCCAGCCTGAAGCCGATGGTCTTCTTCGGCGTCACGCTCAGCGTCATCGGCGGGCTGCAGTTGTTCGAGGAGCCGTTCATCCTGACCGGCGGGCGCGGCGGCTCTGACCAGGCCGGCATGACCACGGCGGTGTACCTCTACCGCATGGCGTTCGACTTCAATGACTTCGGTGCCGCCAGCGCCATGGCCTGGCTGCTGTTCATCGTGGTGGTGGCGCTCACCTGGCTGACCAACAAGGCCTTCGCCCCGAAGGGCGGAGCCTGAGCCATGGCAACCACAGCCTCGCTCGGCCACCGCATGGCCCCCTGGGCTGCCCACCTGGTGGTGGGCGTGGGTGCGCTGGTGATGTTGGCGCCGTTCTATCTGATGTTCGTGTTTGCCACCCATTCACGCACCGAGATCTTCAGCCTGCCGCCGCCGCTGTTCTTTGGTGACGACTTCCTCAACAACCTGAAGATCCTCACCGAGCGCGTGCCGTTCTGGCGCAACCTGGGCTGGAGCCTGTATGTGGCGCTGGCCAACACCGCGTTGACGCTGCTGTTCTGCTCGATGGGCGGTTATGCGTTTGCGTTGTTCGAGTTCCGCCACAAGAACGCGCTGTTTGCCCTGGTGATGGCCACCATGCTGCTGCCGTCGTTCATGAACATGATCCCCAGCTTCATGGTGATGGACTTGCTTGGCTGGATCGACCAGCCGCGCGCGCTGTACATCCCCGGTGCGGCGAGTGCCTTCGGCATCTTCCTGATGCGCCAGTTCGTGGCGGCCTCGGTGCCCAAGGACTTGATCGAAGCCGCGCGAATGGACGGCTGCGGTGAGTTCGGCATCTACGCCCGCATCGTGCTGCCGCTGCTCAAGCCGGCGCTGGGCACGCTGGGGCTGATCACCTTCATCGCCAGCTGGAACAACTTCATCGGCCCGCTGGTGGTGCTGCGCTCGCCCGAGATGTACACCCTGCCGCTGGCCCTGCGCAGCCTGCAAAGCCCCGTGAACACCGAGTGGGGCGCGTTGATGGCCGGCTCAGCCATTGCCACGCTGCCGCTGGTGCTGCTGTTCATGGTGTCGTCGCGCCAGCTGATCTCGGGCCTGACCACCGGCGCGGTGAAGTAGCCCCGCACCCAACCCTTGCCGCCCCATGCAGTTCTCGATGCCAGTTCCTGACCCGTACCAGCCTGTGGACCCGGGCCAGCACTTTCCGCCCGGCTTCGTGTGGGGCGTGGCCACCAGTGCGTTCCAGATCGAAGGCAGCGCTGACGCCGACGGCAAGGGCGAATCGATCTGGGACCGCTTCTGCCGCGTGCCCGGCGCGATCGCCGACCACAGCATTGGCGACACCGCCTGTGACCATCTGCGCCGGCTCGACGACGACCTGGACCTGATCGCCGCGCTCGGTGTCGACGCCTACCGCTTCAGCGTCTCGTGGCCCCGGGTGCAGCCGCTGGGGCAGGGCGCCTGGAACGAAGCCGGCCTGGCCTTCTATGAGCGCCTGGTCGATGGCCTGCTGGCGCGCGGTGTGCAGCCTTACCTGACGCTGAACCACTGGGACTTGCCGCAGGCGCTGCAAGACCAGGGTGGCTGGGCGGTGCGTGCCACCGTGCAACGTTTTGTCGACTATGCGCTGGGCCTGCACCGCCGGCTGGGCCACCGGGTGGCGGCCATCACCACCCACAACGAGCCCTGGGTGATCGCCAAGCTGGGCCATGAAGACGGCATCTTCGCGCCCGGCTTGCGCTGCCGAGCCACTGCGATGCAGGTGTCGCACCATCTGTTGCTCAGCCATGGCCTGGCGCTGCGGGCCCTGCGTGATGCCGGCTGCCGCGCCAAGCTGGGCATCGTGCTCAACCTGTCGCCGGTGCAGCCGGCCACGGCCAGCCCGGCCGATGCCTCGCGCGCCTGGCTGGAAGACGGCCTGTTGCAACGCTGGTACCTTGACCCGCTGCTGCGCGGCAGCTACCCGGTCGATGTGCTGGCCCACCTGGGCAGCGACGCGCCGTTGGTGCAGGCCGGCGACATGGCCGCCATCCAGGCGCCACTGGACTTTCTGGGCGTCAACTACTACTCGCGCGCCGTGGCCAGTTCCGGGCAGCCGTTTGATGTGCATTCGAGCGGGCTGCCGCTCACCGACATGGGCTGGGAGGTCTACCCCGAGGGCTTGACCGACCTGCTGCTGCGCCTGCAACGCGACTACCCCTTGCCGCCGGTGGTGGTCACCGAAAACGGCGGCGCGTTTGCCGATGCGCTGACCGACGGCCAGGTGCATGACCGTGACCGCAGCGACTACATCGCCAGCCACATTGCCGCCGTGGGCGCGGCGCTGGCCCAGGGTGTGCCGATGGCCGGCTACATGGTGTGGAGCCTGCTGGACAACTTTGAATGGGCATCGGGCTACGCCAAGCGCTTCGGCATCGTGCATGTCGATTTCGGGTCGCAACGCCGCACGCCCAAGGACAGCGCGCACTGGTACCGCCACTTTCTGCAGCGCCAGCATGCGGCACGCGGCGTACAGCCACTGGCTGCGCAGGAGACCTGACATGGGCCACCTGTCACTGCGCGGCATCCGCAAGAGCTACGGCGATGTCGATGTCATCAAGGGCGTTGACCTCGATGTCAACGATGGTGAATTCCTGGTCTTCGTCGGCCCGTCGGGCTGCGGCAAGAGCACCACGCTGCGCATGATTGCCGGGCTGGAGAGCATCACCGGCGGTGACCTGCTGATCGACGGCCAGCGCGCCAATGACCTGCGGCCGGCCGACCGTGGCGCGGCCATGGTGTTCCAGAGTTATGCGCTGTACCCGCACATGACCGTGGCCGAGAACATGGGCTTTGCGCTGCGCATGGCCGGCGTGGCCAAGGCCCAGCGTTTCACCCAGGTGGGCAAAGCGGCCGAGGTGCTGCGCATCACCGACTTGCTGGGCCGCTACCCCAAGGAGCTGTCGGGTGGCCAGCGCCAGCGCGTCGCCATCGGGCGGGCCATCGTGCGCGCACCCAAGGTGTTCCTGTTCGACGAGCCGCTGTCGAACCTGGACGCCGCGCTGCGGGTGAACATGCGCATCGAGCTGGGCCGGCTGCACAAGGAGCTGGGCACGACCATGATCTACGTCACCCATGACCAGGTCGAGGCCATGACCATGGGCGACCGCATCGCCGTGTTCAACCAAGGCATGGTCGAACAGCTTGGTGCGCCGCTGGCGTTGTACAACCGGCCCGCCAATACCTTTGTGGCCACCTTTTTGGGTGCGCCGCGCATCAACTTGGTTGACCGGCCTGGCGCCGATGCCCCTGAACCGCACCGCCAGCTGTGGGCGCAGCTCATCGGCAGCGCCCCGGCCAGCGCCCAGAGCGTGGGCCTGCGGCCTGAGCACTTGCAGGTGGCACCGGCCGGGCACGGCGTGCCGGCCACGGTGGTGTTGGCCGAGCACCTGGGCGATGTGTCCATCCTGCACCTGCAGGTGGCCGGCGTGGGCGCGCTGCTCCATGCCAAGGTGGGCCCTTTGCAAGCCGGCTTGGACAGTGGCGCCATGGCGGGTCTTCAAGCCGATGCGGCCCGCGCCCTGGCATTCGATGCAGCGGGGAGGCTGCTGGCATGACTGACGCAAAGAAAATCGCAGCGAAGAAGCCGCGCTGGAAGCTGGTGTGGAGCGACGAGTTCGAAGGCGACAGCGTCGACCGCTCGAAGTGGGACTTCGACATCGGCAACGGGTTCTTCGACTACAAGCACCATGTCTGGATCCCGGGCTGGGGCAACGAGGAGCTGCAGTACTACACCGCCGAGCCGGCCAACGTCAGCGTCAAGAACAGCCTGCTGACCATCCGCGCAGTCAAGCAGTCGCTGCACGGCTGCGGCTACACATCGGCGCGCCTGAAGACCCGCCAGCGTGACGGCACACCGTTGTTCAGCAAGCGCTACGGCAAGTTCGAGTTCCGCGCCAAGGTGCCTTGGGGAAAGGGCCTGTGGCCGGCGCTGTGGATGCTGCCGCAAGACGACACCTACGGCGGTTGGGCGGCGTCGGGTGAGATCGATGTGATGGAGATCGTTGGCGAGAAACCCCATGAGGTGCTCAACAGCATCCACTTCGGGTCCACCTTTCCCAAGCGCACGCTGATTACCCATGTTCACCCGCTGCCGGACGGCAGCACGGTGTCGGACTGGCATGTGTACGGCGTCGAGTGGGAGCCAGGCGAGATCCGCTTCTATGTCGATGGTGTGCACACCTCGACCCGCGACCACTGGTGGAGCTGCAGCAAGAACAAGGATGGTGTCGGCCGTGAAGCCAAGCGCGCTGCTGATCTCAACGCCTGGCCAGCGCCGTTCGATCAACCGTTCTACCTGGTGATGAACGTGGCCGTTGGCGGCAACTTTCCTGGCGTCCCGAATCCGGCGACGCAGTTCCCCGCCGAACTGGTTGTCGACTACGTGCGCGTCTACGACAAGGTCGGTGGCTATGGCGAGCCCAAGGCGATCGGCCAAGGCCGGTTTCCCTGGCAAAAGACACCCTGACAGGACCCCCCATGTCGAAACCCAAGAATCCCGAACAAGACGCCGCCCGGGGCGAGCACCCGGCCTCCACCGCAGTGCACTCCGGTGCCCAGCCGATGGCCGCGGCCCAGAGCGGATCCTGGTCGCATGCCTTGCCCGAGGTGTGGACCGATGTCGAGCGCAGTGCCGTGCGCACCGCCTTTCAAGGCGTGCTGCAGCGCGGCCTGCACGGCTTGTGCTTCAGCCCGTACCTTGAAGGCCAGGCGCCGGGCTCGCAGGTGTCGGAGGCGCAGATCCGCGAGCGGCTGAAGATCATCCAGCCCCACACGCGCTGGATCCGCACTTTCTCGTGCACCGACGGCCACGAGCAGACGCCGCGCATCGCGCACGAACTCAACCTGAAAACCCTGGTGGGCGCCTGGCTGGGCACCGATGCGGCAATCAACGAACGCGAAATTGCCGGGGTGATCGAAGTAGCGCGGGCCGGGCACGCCGACATCGTGGCCGTAGGCAAC
>JANNMP010000637.1:0-2205 GCA_031398015.1 Burkholderiaceae bacterium | reverse complement strand
GATCCCCGAGCTGCAGGGCCGTTTTCCCATCCGGGTGGAGCTGGGGCCGCTGTCGGTGGACGACTTCGAGGCCATCCTCACCAGCACCCATGCCAGCCTGGTCAAGCAATACCAGGCCCTGCTGGCCACCGAAGGCGTGACCCTGGAGATTGCGCCCGATGCCATCCGCCGGCTGGCGCAGATTGCCCATGACGTGAACGAGCGCACCGAGAACATCGGCGCGCGCCGCCTGGCCACGGTGATGGAGCGCCTGCTCAACGACGTGAGCTTCGACGCCCCCAACCGCAGCGGCCAGGCCGTGGCCATCGACGCCGCAGCGGTGGACGCCAAGCTGGCCGAGTTGGCCAAGAACGAAGACCTGTCGCGCTACATCCTGTAGCGCGCCACGGGCCTGGTCCGGCGGCGCCCCCCCAGCGGGCGGCCGCCGCGCAGTTGGTGGGCGCCGAGGCTGCCGGCGGCACCACGATCACCGTGGTGCCGGTGCCGGTAGAGCCGGTGGCGCCCGTGTTGCCGGTGTTTCCTGTGGCACCCGTGTTGCCGGTGTCGCCGGTGCTGCCGGTGCTGCCGGTGGCGCCAGTGTTGCCGGTCGCACCGGTCGGCCCGGCTGGGCCGGGCACCACCACGGTGGCCGGGGGGTTGTTCACCACGGTTGGCTTGTCGCAGGCGGCCAGGGCCAGGCAGGCACAGGCGGTGGCCAGGGTCAGCAAACGGATCATCTTGGGGTCCTTGGTGGTGTCGTGGCGTTGCCACTTGATCCCCAGTGTGGCCGCGCAGCAGCCCGCCGTCAGTCGGCTGGGCGGCCAGTCGCGCGTCAGACAGCGCCCACAACAGGGCGGCGCCGGTGCGTCACAGCGCTGCGCGGGCCTGCTGCAGCGCCAGCAGGCCGTCGAAGATCAGTGAATCGATCAGCTCATGCTCGATCAGCATCCACGGCGCCACTTTCCAGCCCGCGCCGCCGGTCATCAGCGTCAGTGGCGCCTGTCCGCAGCGCTGTTGCAGGTGGCGGTGCAAGCGCTCCATGGCGCCGGTGATGGCATAGGTGCCGCCGCTGGTCAGTGCGTCGCTGGTGTTGGTGGGGAAGTCGACCACCTCGCCGGTGGGCACGCGCAGGCCGGCGGTGCCGCCTTCCAGCGCACGCAGCATGATGCCGTGGCCGGGCAGGATCAGCCCGCCCAGGAAACGGCCCTCGGCGTCCAGCGCGTCCACCGTCACCGCCGTGCCCACCATCACCACCAGCGCCGGCCGCGGCGCGCCGCGCTGCAGCACATGCCAGCGCGCGCCGATCTGGGCCACGAAGCGGTCAGTGCCCAGGCGGCCAGGGTGGTCGTAACCGTTGCGAACCCCGGCTTCTTCTGCCGAGCTGACCACCCAGCGCGGGGCGATGTCCCACAGCTCCAGCTGTTCTTCAACCCGGCGGCGCACCGCATCGCCGGCCACGTTGCAGCCCAGCATCGTGCCGGGCTGGGGCAGGGCCTTCCATTCGGATTCGGCCAGCGCGTCGATGTTCTCCAGGAACACCGCCCCCTGGTCCAGCAATGCCGCGCCGGGCCGGGCCTGCTCATAAAGCGCCCACTTCAGGCGGGTGTTGCCGATGTCGATGGCAAAGAAGCTCATGTCAGTACCGCACGGCCGTTCCGAAGGTACTGACAGCCCCCTCGGGGGGCAGCGAACGCAGTGAGCGTGGGGGTTTCATTTCGGGTGGGCCGCTGGAGGCCTGCAGAGGCGCTGGGGAGCGCATGCTAGCCGCAGGCAGGGCGCGTGCAGTGCAGGGCAAGCCCTTGGGGGCGCTGGTCAGCGCCGGGGCGCGGGTTCGGGCAAGTGGTTGGCTGGGTGGTCGGCCGGCAGCCGGTCACCCCGGCCGAACAGCTTGCTGCGCAGCGTGCCGGGGCGGTGCGCGGTCTTGAAGGCGCCACGCGCTTGCAGCTCGGGCACCACCAGGCGGGCAAAGTCGGTGAAACATTCCGGCGTCACGGTGCGTGACAGGTTGAAACCATCCACCCCGGTGGCCTCGGTCCAGCCGATCAGCGCCTCGGCCACCTGGGCCGCCGAGCCGACGATGGGGGGTTGCCTGCTGCCCAGCACCATCTGTTCGAGCAACTGGCGCTTGGTCCACGACGGCCCCTGGCTGCGGTTGATGGCCGCCACATTGCTGGTGATGGCGTTGCTGGCAGAGGCGTCCACCGGTTCGTCCAGATCAAAACGCGC
>JANNMP010000599.1:0-2037 GCA_031398015.1 Burkholderiaceae bacterium | reverse complement strand
GAGATCCTCTACAGGGGCCAGTTCATTGGCGCGGTGGTGGCAACCACACCCGAGGTGGCACGCCACGCCGCCAGCCTGGTGCGCGTGCAGGTGCAGGCCGCGCCGCATGATGTGCAGTTCCGCCCCGACCACCCGGCGTTGTATGCGCCCAAGAAGACCAACGCGTCCAAGCCAGCCGACAGCCAGCGTGGCGACGACAGCCAGGTGCTGACGCAGGCCGCGTTCAACATCGACCAGACCTACACCACACCCACCGAGCACCACAACCCGATCGAGCCGCATGCGGTGATCGCCGTCTGGCAAGCCGGCTGGTCAGTCTCGCCCACCCGCAAACAACTGACGCTGTACGACGCCAACCAGGGTGCGCTGTTGCTGCCCTTCATGCTGGGGCCGTTGCTGGGCCTGCTGCCCACGCAGATCGAGGTGATCTCACCGTTTGTCGGTGGCTCGTTCGGCAGCAAGGGCTGGCCGCATCCGCACATCGTGCTGGCGGCGATGGCCGCCAAGCTGCTGCGTGGCAGGGCCGTGAAGTTTGCGCTGACGCGCCAACAGATGTTCGTGGCCACCGGCCACCGCCCGGCCAGCCACCAGCACATCCGCCTGGCAGCTGATGCCAATGGCCAATTGCTGGCGGTGCAGCACCATGCCATTGCACCGACCGCACGGCACAAAGAGTTCGTCGAACAGACTGCCACTGCCGTGCGCATGCTGTACGCCACGCCGCACCTTCGCACCAGCCACCGCGCGGTGCCGCTGGACACGTCAGCGGGCATGTTCATGCGCGCGCCGGGTGAGTTCACCGGCATGTTTGCGCTGGAAACCGCCATCGACGAGCTGGCGGTGGCCGCCGGCATCGACCCGATTGCGCTGCGCCTGCGCAACGAGCCGGCGCTTGACCCCGAGAGCGGCAAGCCGTTTTCCAGCCGCAACCTGGTGCGCTGCCTGCAGGAAGGCGCGGCGCTGTTCGGCTGGGGCCAGCGCCACACCAGCCCGGGCCAGCAGCGTGACGGTGAATGGCAGCGCGGTCTGGGCGTGGCCAGCGCCACCTACCCCAACCAGCATTTGTTCAACACCCGCGCCGGCATCCGCGTGGTGGCTGGGCGCTACCGGGTGGAGCTGCAAGCCGCCGACGTTGGCACCGGTGCGCTGACCATCCTGGCCCAGATCGCCGCCGACGCGCTGGGCGTGGGCGTGGACCAGGTCGACGTGCTGCTGGGCCGCAGCAGTCTGCCGCTGGCGATGATTGCCGGCGGCAGCATGGGCACCTGCAACTGGGGCAACGCCATCGTGGCTGCGGCCAGCAAACTGCGGCGCAAGCACGGCAGCAGGCCAGCCAACGGCACCTGGGTGACGGCCACCGGCAGCTTGCCCAAGGGCTTCAAAGCCCACTCACGCCATGCGTTTGGCGCCCACTTTGCCGAGGTGCTGGTCAGCACAGTCAGCGGTGAGCTGCGCGTGACCCGCATGCTGGGCATGTATGCCGCCGGCCGCATCATCAACCCACGCACCGCCCGCTCGCAGTTCATCGGCGGCATGACCATGGGCCTGAGCGCGGCGCTGTTCGAAGAAAGCATCACCGACCCGCGCTTCGGCCATGTGGTCAATGCCGACCTGGCGGGCTACCACATCGCCAGCCATGCCGACGTGGCTGATGTGCGCGCCGAATGGATCGACGAGGTCGACCCCTGGTTCGGTGCCACCGGCGCCAAGGGCATTGGCGAACTGGGCATCGTGGGTGTGCCGGCAGCGATCGGCAACGCCATCTTCAACGCCACCGGCAGGCGGTTGCGCGGCTTGCCGTTCACGCCAGACAAGTTGCTGGGCTGACGACTCAACCAGGCAACGGCAGCCGTCTGCCGCCTGCATCGCCTGCTCGCCGCAGCGCGCCGGGTCGCGCCCCGGCAGGCGGTAACTTTCTTGTCGCGACAAGAAAGTCACCAAAGAAACGCCTTCCAAACTGGGCGGACACCAGCCCAGCGGCCGCAACTGCCATGGCGCTGCGCCTCGCCTGTCCGGCTCGAACAGAGGCAGCCGGAC
>JANNMP010000590.1:0-5554 GCA_031398015.1 Burkholderiaceae bacterium | reverse complement strand
ATTTCCGACATTCATACCCATTTCAGGCTCTCCTACTGCAGCCGCGTGGCGCCACCGGCCGGCGGCTCGGTGATGAAGCCCACCTTGAAGATGCCGGCGCGCTGACAGGCCACCACCAGGCGGCCCACGCTCTCGTAGCGCGCGTCCTGGTCGCCGCGGATGTGCACCTCGGGCTGCGGGTCCTTGATCGACTCCTTCTTCAGCTCTTTGACCACCGATTCGATGTCGGGCATCTTGCGGGTGTTCCAGTACACATCGCCGTCCTTGCTGACGGCCAGCAGCACGTTCTCTGGCTTGGTCTGGGTGGGCACGTTGCGCTCCCTGGGCAGCTGCAGCGTGATGCTCTGGGTGACCACCGGAATCGTGATCAGAAAGATGATCAGCAGCACCAGCATCACGTCCACCAGGGGCGTGGTGTTGATGCTGGAGTTCATCTGCTCTTCGCCGTCGTCGTCCGGCGAGCCGACAGTCATGGCCATGGCCGTCTACCTGCGGCCGGCCAGAAGAACGTTGTGCACATCGCCGCTGAAGGCACGCACCTTCTCCATCACCGTCTTGTTGCGGCGGATCAGCCAGTTGTAGCCCATCACCGCAGGCACCGCCACGGCCAGGCCGAAGGCGGTCATGATCAGCGCCTCGCCCACCGGGCCGGCCACCTTGTCGATGCTGGCCTGGCCGGCAATGCCGATGGCCGTGAGCGCGTGGTAGATGCCCCAGACGGTGCCGAACAGGCCCACAAACGGCGCCGTGGAGCCCACCGTGGCCAGAAAGGCCAGGCCGTCCTGCAGGCGGCTGTTGATGTTGCCAACCGCCCGCTCCACGCTCATGCTGATCCAGGTGTGGCGGTCGATCGATTCGACCAGCGTGCCCTCGTGGTGGTCATCGGCCTTCACACCCTGCTCGGCGATGTAGCGGAAGGCGCTGCCGTCGTCCAGCATGGCGGCGGCCTGCTTCATCGAGCCGGCCTTCCAGAAGCCCTCACCCACGGCATTGGCCGACTTCAGCAGCTTCTGCTGCTCGAACAATTTTGTGAACAGGATGTACCACGAGCCCATGCTCATGATGATCATGATGATCAGCGTGCCGCGCGAGACGAAATCACCGTCGCGCCACAGCGCCTCCAGGCCATAGGGGTTCAGCACCTCTTCTTTGGCCACGGTGGCCATGGGCGCGGTGGGCACCGGTGTTGCGGCCGGCGCTGCCGCCTCGGCGGGTGCCGACGCGGCCTGCGCCAGGGCGGGGGTGGGCAGCGTGGTGATGGCAACGCCTGTCAACGCCACAACGGCGGCCAGCAGGGCAGCGGCCAGCGGCGCGTGCAGGGATTTCAGCAGGGACATGGGGTCACTCCAAGGGCAGGCCAATGAAACAGGGCGGGCTGGCTGCGCTGCGCAGCCAGTGGTGCTATTCAGTCTTCCAGACGTACTCGACAACCGTGGTTGCACCCACGGCGACACCGTTCTCGTCGGTGCCGGCCTTGAACGGGCACTTGCTCAGCGCCTCCAGCGCAAAGCGGTCGAGCAGGCGGTGCTCACGCGAGGCGCCGGCCGATTTTTCGATCTCGGCCTTGCTGACCTTGCCTGCGGCATCGACGGTGAAGCGGATCTTGGTGGTGCCGGTGGCCTCGGCGCGCAGCGCAGCGGCCGGGTACTCGGGCTTGTCGCAAGCGGCGACATTGATGCTGGCAGGCACCGCCACGCGCTTGGGTGCGGGCGGCGCAGCCACTGGCGCAGCGGCCACAGGTGCCGGGGCCGGGGCCGGGGCGGGTGCCGGCGCAATCGCCACCGGCGGCGCCGGGGGCGGCGCCTCACGCGTGACGGTGATCGCCGGGGCCGGCGGCGGGTTGGCGATCTGCACCTCGGGCGGCGGCACGAAGGACGGTGGCGGCGGCAGCGCCATCTTCGGCGGCGGCGGCAGATTCTCTGGCGGCGGCGGTGGCGGCGGCTTCACCTCCTCGATGATCTTGGTCTCGATCGGCGCCTTGATCACCTCGACGAGCTTGTGACCCAGGCCGTTGACCAGGGCATAACCCAGGATCACATGGCCGACCACCACCACGCCGAAGCCGATTGGATGCTTGCTGGGTTGGCGCTGCTGGGAAGCGTAGTCCACTGTGATGACCTCCAGACACCGCCGCCTGATGCTGCGATGGCGCTGTGATTTCTGTATGGGAAACAGCCTTGTGGGCCGCTGCCGACCTGTTGATTCAGCCGCCGCAATATAGCCGCAAAGCTGACCACCCCCGCTCGGTGCAACACCCTAAGGCAGTTGGGCGGGGCTGGCAGCCGCAGCAAGGCCGATGCCTGGCGCTGCTGTGTGAACGCTCAATCAAAGCGCAGTGGCGCAGCCAGGAACAGCGGCTCGGGCAGCAGCAGCTGCACCCGGATGCGCACACCGGCCTGCGGCGCGGGCACGGTCCACACCAAGCTGCTGCCGGCTGCTGGCGCGGGCCAGGCCGGGTCGGCAAAGTGCAGCCGCAGCGGCGGGCTTAATTCCAGCGGTGTGCCCGGCGCCAGGCGCAGTGTGGTGGCCTGCTGCGGCAGCGCCCAGTCGGGCTGCTGCAGCACCAGCAGTTGCGCGCCGCTGCGGGCACGCAGCTCGAAGGCCATGAACGGCAGCAGCGCCGGTTGCGCAATCGCCGGCCCAGCTGGCAAGCTCAGCCAGAAGTGCAGCGAGAACAGCCCACCACCGGCCGGCCGGGCCTGGGCATCAAACTGGATGGCGGCGTGCACAGTGGTCATGCTGCGGCATTCTTGGTCAACTTGCAGGTGCCGCCGTGCCGCGCCACGTTGACCCAGTGCGTCAGCACCTTGGCTGCGTGTTTCAACGGGCGACGCGGCAGTTGCCGGCCTCGCGATCCTCAGGCCACACGGCTTGGCTTGAGCGCATGCAGCCGCGCCAGCAGGCCCGCATTGCGCTGGCTGCTGGCCGCCACCGCATGCGCCAGCACCTCGGCGCCGCCAGCCACCAGCAGGCGTTGCCTGGCGCGGGTGATGCCGGTGTACAGCAGCGCGCGGCTCGCCACCCGGCTGCGCTGGGCCGGCAGCAGCAGCAGCACGGTGTCGAATTCCGAGCCCTGGGCCTTGTGCACCGTCATCGCCCAGGCCGTGTCATGCGCCGGCAGGCGCTCCGGCGCCACCGCGCGCCAGCGCCCGTCGGCCGCCGGGAACCACACTTGCAGCCCCGCGCCCGGGCTGGGCAGGGCCAGGCCGATGTCGCCATTGAAGAGTTTGAGTGCCGGGTGGTTGCGCTGCACCATCACCGGCCGGCCGGCATACCAGGGGCTGGCGTTGTTGGCCGCGCCAGCGTCCAGCAGCGGGCGCAGCAAGCGGGCGATCTGCGCATTCAGGCCCGACACGCCGCGTGGCCCGTCGCGCAGCGCGCACAGCACGCGGAACTGGCCAAAGGCCTGGCTGGCCGCAGCAATGGCGTCTGGCGTGGGCGCCACACCGGCCGCTGCGTCGCTGGCGATCTGCCGGCAGGCCTGGGCATAACCGGCATAACCCGCGATGGCAGCGTCCAGCGTGGCGGCTGCGGGCTGGCTGGCGGTGTCGTCCAGCCAGGCCAGATCAGCCGCCGTGCCGCACGTTGGATGCCCCGCCGCCTGCAGCGTGGCCAACATCGCGCTGGCACGCCCGGCCACCGCGTCGGCCGCCAGGCGGCCGATGCCGGACTCGGCAGCAAAGCGGAAATTGCGCTGGAACCAGACCACGCTGTCGGCCAGCGGCGATGGCGGAGCCCCCGCCTCGGCAGGCAGCGGCGGGTTGATGGCGCTGGCCGCATGGCCGCTGAGTTGCGCCAGGTGGTGAACAGCCGCCGGGCTCAGCCGCGGGTCGGCACTCAGCTCGGCAAACACCGCGCCCGACTCCACGGCCGCCAGCTGGTCTTTGTCGCCCAGCAGGATGATGCGCGCCGCATCGGGCACGGCTTCCAGCAGCCGGGTGGCCAGCGCCAGGTCGAGCATCGAGGCTTCGTCGAGCACCAGCACGTCCAGCGCCAGCGGCGCGCCGGCATGGTGCAAAAACGCCAGCTCGCCGGTGGCGGCCAGCCCGTTGCGGCCGGGCCGCACACCCAGCAGGCGGTGCACCGTGGTGGCGCTGGTGGGCAGCCCTGGCAGGCGCGCACGCTGGGCCGGGCTGAGCTGCGCCGCGCGTGTGGCCAGGCCGTCGGCCAGGCGGGCGGCGGCCTTGCCGGTGGGCGCGGCCAGCACCACCCGCGCATGCGGCTCACGTGCCAGCAGGCAGGCCAGCAACTGCAGCACGGTGCTTGTCTTGCCGGTGCCGGGGCCGCCGCTGATCACCGTGAGCCGGCCGCGTTGCGCCATGACGGCGGCCAGGCGCTGCCAGTCTGGCGTGGTGGCATCGGCCGGGCCGAACACGGCGGCCAGTTGCGCCGCCGTGGCGGTGTCGGCGGCCGCGCTTGCGGCCTCGTCTGTGGCCACGTCTGTGGCTGTGTTGGCGGCAGTGTTTGCGGCCACGTCCGTGGCAGTGTGTGCGGAAGTGTTTGCAGGCAGCGGCGCCACACAGCGCAGCAGGCGGCGCGCCAGTCGCTGTTCCAGGTCGAACTGGTGGTGCAAGTAGAGGCGGCCGTCGGCGTCCAGCACCAGGGGCTGGTTGGCGGGCGCGGTGTCGGTGCCCACCACAGCGCTGGCCAGCAAAGCGCTGCGCCAGGCGTCGACAGCCGCTGGTTCGCCACCCGCCGGCGGTGACGGCACGCCGGGGTCTGGTGGCAGTGCGGCCACCGCCGCCGCCAGGTCGGCCAGCCACAGGCAGACATGGCCTTGTGCCATGGCCAGGCTCAGCGCCTGGGCGGCGCGGGCGGCGGCGTAGGCGGCCTCGGGCGTGGCGCCGCGTGTGGCAGCCCAACCCCGCACGTGCGTGGCCAAACCGGCGGCCAAACCGGCGGCCAGCGCATGGCCGGGGTCAAGGTGCTGTCTCATGCCTGCGCCCCATCCAGCAAGGCCGACACCTGGTCGAGCAGCGCTGCGCTGGCGCGCTGCAAGTGCAGGCCCGCCGGTCTGCCGTCGGCCTGCAACCAGCCCGGCCGCAGGCCGCGCACGAACAGGTACAACGCGCCGCCAAAGTGGTCTGCATGGCGGTAGCCCGGCAGGCGCAGTTGCAGCCAGCGCTGCAGCGCCACGCTGTAGAGCAGCGACTGCAGGTGGTACTGGTGTGCCGCCATCGCAGCGGCCAGCGGCTGGGCGCCATAGTCGGCGGCGCTGTCGCCCAGATGGTTGGACTTCCAGTCGGCAATGAACCAGCGGCCCTGGTGCTGGAACACCAGGTCGATGAAGCCTTTGAGGTAACCCTGCAGCACACCGAAGGCAAGCCGCGTTGCCGGCAGGCCGTGGCGCGCCATCACCTGGCTGAGCGCGCTGGCCTGCAGGCGCGGTGCATGCAAGTGGAATTCGAGTTCGTTCAGGCGTTGCCCCGGCCCCAGGCTGGCCAGGCGCAATGGCGTGGCGGTGCCCCCGGGCCGGGGCCCCCCCACCACCAGGGCCCGCAAGGTGTTCAGCAACGCGGGCAGGGCTGGCGGGTTGTGGCCAGGCTGCGACCCC
>JANNMP010000570.1:0-2467 GCA_031398015.1 Burkholderiaceae bacterium | reverse complement strand
ACGTCTTTCAGGCGCAGGGTGACGTTGCCGGTCACGGTGTCGCTGGTCACCACGTTGAAGTTGGTGAAGTCGGCACTCACCTGCAGCAGGGCCCGCACCTCGATGTTCTGGAAGTTCAGCGAGAGCTTCTCACCCTGGTAGCCAGGGCCCTGCACCAGCTTGTTCGGGTCAATGCGAACGGGGCGGACTTCCAGCACGAACTGGTTGTCGCTTTGGTAAGCGCTGTGCTCCCAGTTGCCACGTGGCTCAACCACCATGCGCACACGCTCACCGCTCTGGAAGGTGGCGATGCTCTGCACCGGGGTGCCAAAGTCAGACACGTCGAGCCGGCGGCGCAGGGTCTCGGGCAGGCTCGAGCGCAAGAACTCAACCACCAGGCTCTGCCCTTGCTGGCGGATGTCCACGCCCACCTGCGTGCTGGCCAGCGCCACGATGACGCGGCCGGCGCCGTCGGCCCCACGGCGGAAATCGATGTCGCGCAGCGGCAGCTGGTCGTTGTTCTGCGGCGCCGCAAACTGCACTGATTCACCCGTGCTGGCCGCCAGACCGGGCGCGGCGTTGTTCTCCAGCACCACCACCAGCACCTTGCCCTGCAACTCGGCGCGGTAGCTGCTGGCCTGACGCAGGTTCAACACCAGGCGGGTGCGGTCACCGGCCTGGGCAATGGCCACACTGCGCAGGTTGCCCTGGTTGATGTCGACCACTGACTTGCCCATGCCGTTGCCCACGGCCGGCAGATCCAACGCCACCCGGGGCGGTGTCTGCACCGCAAAGCCGTTTGGCACTGCAGCCAATGGCGCCGACAGCTCAATGCGCACCACCTCGGCGCCGGCCTGCTGCGTGCTGGTGATGGACAGGATGCTGTTGCCTGCCGTCGCCTGCGCCAAGGCCAGGCCGGGTGCTGCCAACGCTGCCGTGCATGCCAGCAGCCAGGCGGCCAGCCGATGTCGCCACTGGGGCATGGTGTTGTTCTCCTGCGCTTCGGTGGGCCGACTGTTGTGCTGTGCGCTGGGCGGCGCGTGTTTCGGCGTGTTTGGCCGCGTGTCTGGTCGCATGTTTGGCCGGTCAACCTGCTGGGCCTCGGTCATTTGGGCGCCTCCTGCCCACGCTCTTGCAACTGCAGCGTGGCATTGCGCTCGATCCATTCACCAGCGGCGTCCTGCACGATCTCGCGCAGCGCCACCTGGGTTTCGGTGATGCGCAGGATGCGGCCGTAATTCTGGCCCAGGTAATCACCGGCCTTGACCTGGTAGAGCAGGCTGTCCACCCGCAGCAGCGCCATCGGCGCGCCGGCCTTGGACACACTGCCCACCATCGCCATCGCATCGAGCGGGAATGATTCCAGCGGCTCTTTGCGCCGGCCCATCTCGGCGGCCAACATTGAATTGGGCTGGCGGGCCTCTTGTTTGAGCGCCACGCTCAGCTTCTGGGTGCTGAACGGGTCGGTCTGCTGCGCATTGGCATAGGGCACGGGGTTGAACTTCTTGGGTGCGGCCAGCGGCTGCACACTGGGGCGCACCTCGCGGCGCTGCTGGTCCATCCAGTCTTGCAGCTCTTGTGTTTCGCCGTCGCAGCCGGCCAGGCCCAGCAGGCTGGCCAGCACCGCGCCGGCCAGTGCCAGGTGGTGCCTGCGGGGCTGAAACGGCCGATGCGGTCTGTGCTGCGGGCTCATTTGCGCGGCGCCTTGATCTTGGCCTCGGCCTCGCGCGCCTTGCGCACCTCGGCCAGCTCAACCGCGTCAAGGTAGCGGTAGGTGCGCGCCACGGCGTCCATCGACAGGCTGCCCGCCGCGTCTTTGGTGGGGCTGATGGCCAGGTTGTGCAGGGTGACGATGCGCGACAGGTTGGCCACGTCGGCGGTGAAGGCGCCGATGTCATGGAAGCGGCCGGTCACGCGCAGGGTGATGGGCAACACGGCGTAGTAGTCCTTGATTTCCACCTGGCCGGGGCGGAACAGCTCGAATTGCAGGCCACGGCCGATGCCGGCCTGGTTGATGTCAGACAGCAGTGCGTCCATCTCGGCCTTGCCGGGCAGCTGGCGCTCAAGCTGGGTCACGTATTCCTGCACCTGCTGCTTCTGCTTGCGCAGCTCTGACAGGTTGACCGCCTGGCCCAGCTTGGCGCGGAAGTCGTCCTTCAGGCCCGGCTCGACATTGCGTGCCGCAGCCAACTCGTCATTGGCGGTGGACACCAGCAGCACCCAACCCAGACCAAAGGCCAGCGCAGCCGCGCCCAGCCAGGCCAGGGCCTTGGGCAGCAGCGGCCATTGGCCCGGCTCTTGCGGGTTGAGGCCCTTGAACTGGAGCTGGGCGCGGTCAAATGCCGTGGTGTGCTCAATGGTGCCCGGCCGTGTGGTGTTCACCATGGCGATGTCCCGGTCTGGCGTTTCATGCTGCTGTGCATGCTGCCCATCACACTGCCTTTGGTGCCGATGCGCCGCCGGCAGGCGCTGAGGCCGCCGCGCCCGG
>JANNMP010000143.1:0-4054 GCA_031398015.1 Burkholderiaceae bacterium | reverse complement strand
ACCTTGTCCTTGAAGATGTGCGGCGCGTTGGTGTTCACGGCGCCGAGCTTCGGATCCCCGTTCTTCACGCTCCAGATCAGCTTGCCGGTCTTGGCATCCAGCGCGACGAGCGTGCTGTCGGCCTGCTGCAGGATGACCTTGCCCTCGGCATAGGCCAGACCACGGTTGACCGTGTCGCAGCACATCTGCGGGATCACCGCCGGATCCTGCTTGGGCTCGTACTTCCAAATGATCTTCTGCGTGTCGAGGTTGACCGCGAACACCTTGTTCGGAAACGGCGAGTGCAGGTACATCATGCCGTCGATGACCAGCGGCGAGCCTTCGTGGCCGCGCAGCACGCCGGTGGAGAAGGTCCACGCGACCTGCATCTTGCCGACGTTGCCCTTGTTGATCTGGTTCAGCTTGCTGTAGCGCTGGTTGAACATGTCACCGGCCTGCATCGCCCAGTTCTTGGAGTTGGCAATGTTCTTTTCCACGTCGGCGTTGGCGAAAGCCAAAGCCGGCAAGGCCAACGCTGCAACTGCCAAGATCCTCAAGATGCCGCCGCTTGTTTGACGCGGGAAATTCATCAATGTCTCCTTGCTGAAAGGTGGCCGATTTGGTCCGCGAAGGGAGCCACCCAAGCCCTCGCCGTTCGTCTGACGACAGCCGGTGTCTGCAACAAGCGTGCCCGTGGCGCGTGCTGCAATGCCGCATCCGGGGCGTTGGTCGCACCGCAAACATCGCCAGGCGGCATGCGCCAGCACCCTTGCGCCGGATCAACGCGGCTGGAGGGCCAGTGCAGTTGCGCATGGGTCCGGCGCGGCTGCCGCCACGGCCGCCAGGCCTTCGGGAAAATCCGGGGGCCGTCGGTCGCCCGGCCGCTGCCTGGCCGCCTTGCAGCGACGCCATTTCCACCACTTTTGGCGCAGAGTGTTCCACCTGTTGGGCAACAGGTGATCGCTGTCACCGACCCTGTCTTGCGCACACCTCGCGCCGCTGCCTGCGCTGCGGCCTGACTGGACGGCCGTTGCGTTTGCGCTCCGGCGGGCGCCAGCGGCGCCGGCCGGGCGTCTGGCGCAAGGCTGCGCCGGCGTGCCAGGCCAGAACGCGTTCGGGCCGACCGGCTGGCGGCCTGCACGCCCCGGCCAGCTGGCGCCACGCGCAGATCACCGACCCAGACGTGCCGTGCAGCGGTGCGCGTGGTTGCGTGGGTCCGTGGGCCCGTGGGCCTGTGGGCCCGTTGACGCTGGCGGAGCCGGGCGCGCCTCTTGCTGCGCGGGCTGCTGGGCAGCGTTGTCGCCCCGCCTGCGTCGTCGGCGTGACACACTGTGCCGGGCGCATCTCGCGGCACCGGGGTCACGGCGCCTGCCGGCGCACTGCAATCCAGGAGCCGCCGCCCGATGGACCGTTCTGACGTGCTGTTGCACGACGCGCGTCAGCGCGCACTGGCGCTTGAGCAGGAGGTCGGCCGCGTGGTGCTCGGCCAGTCGCGTGCCATCCGGCTCGTCAACACCGCCGTCTTCGCGCGTGGCCATGTGCTGTTGCAAGGCGACGTGGGCGTGGGCAAGACGACGCTGCTGCGCGCGTTTGCCCGCGTGCTTGGCGGTGCCTTCGCGCGCACCGAGGGCACCATCGACCTGATGCCCAACGATCTTGTCTACTACACCTACATCAGCGCCGAAGGTCGGCCGGCGGTGGACCCCGGCCCGCTGATCCAGCATGGCGAAGCGCTGGCGATCTTCTTCTTCAACGAGATCAACCGTGCCCGGCCGCAGGTGCATTCGCTGCTGCTTCGCGTGATGGCCGAACGCAGCGTGTCGGCCTTCAACCGCGAGTTCCGGTTCCCGCACCTGCTGGTGTTTGCCGACCGCAACCGCGTGGAACGCGAGGAGACCTTCGAGATCTCGGCGGCAGCGCGTGACCGCTTCATGCTCGAAGTGGCGATCGACGCGCCGGTGGGCGAGGACGACCGCCGCAGCCTGGTGTTCGACCCGCGTTTTCACGACACCGACCGCCTGCTCGACGGGTTGACCGCGGCGATGGTGGCGCACCACGAATTGAACGCGCTGGCCGATCTGATCCAGCGCAGCGTGATGACGTCTGACAGGCTGCAGGCCTATGCGCTGGCACTGTGGCGTGCCACCGCCAGGCCGGCGGAGTTCGGCGTCAAGCTGCCCGACGTCGACATGCACCAGCTGGTGCTGGCTGGCGCCAGCCCACGTGGCATGAGCCTGCTGCTGCGGGCGGTGCGCGTGGCCGCCTGGCTCGATGGCCGCGACCACGCCACGCCCGACGACCTGCGCGCGCTGTTCTTCGAAGCCGTGGCGCACCGCCTGTGCCTGCAGCCTGTCTACGAGATGCGCCGCCAGGAGATCACGGCTGCATTGGTGGCCGGCATCCTGCGCCAGGTGACCGCGCCATGAGACATCCGGTGTCAACCCCCCGTGCTGGGAGTGAGCTTCAGAGCAGCGTTGTGGAGCTTGGGGTCATAGGGTTTGCGGTCGATCCAAGCGCGCCAGATGACGCCCAGCCAAGCGCGAGCCAGGATGCGAATGGCGTGTGGGTGATCGCAGCCGCGAGCACGTGCGGCGGCATACAGGCTTCGAGCCCATTCATTGGCATGGCGCGAGTTGTCGGCCATGCAGGTGATGGCCAGACGCAGGCGGTGGTTGCAGGCCCAGCGGAAGGTCACGCTGCGGGTCTTGCCCGACTGGTAGGTCACGGGCACGGCGCCGGCCTCGGCGGTGAGCCGCTCGAGAGTGGGGAAGCGTTCGCGCACGTCGCCAAGCTCGGCCAGGATCTGCGCCGCGCAGACGTGGCCTGCACGCGGGAACGACATGATGATCTGGCCATCGGGCAGCGACTCGACAAAGCGCTCGATGCGCCGTGTCAGGTCCGCGATCTGCGCAATCAAGGGTTTGAGCACCGACACCATCGACCGCACGACCTGCGCCATGGCTTCGTTGGTGAGCTTGCCAGTCAAGCTTGGGGCGGCGGCACGCAGGCGCGCAAGCAACTCGGCGGGGCTGCGCCGGCCGCTGTAGTGCTGGTCGCGGCAGAAGCGCCCGAGCTGGACCTGGCCCAGGCGGGCGGCAGAGGTCGGCGACGGGTAGCGGCGCAAGAACGCCAGGCCGATGGGCGAGGTGATGTCAGCGAAGATGCAAGCCGCACCCGGCCAGAAGGCTTCGAGCGTGCTTTGCAGTTGATTGCCCAGGGCAACGCGCGCGCCCACCAGATCGTCGCGCGAGCGCACCAGGGCGCGCAGTGCACGGATCGAGTCGGACTGCGGCGACAACGCCGCCCAGCGGTGGCCATCGGTGCGCAGCAAGTCGGCCAGCAAGTAGGCGTCAGACGCGTCGCTTTTGGCGCCGTGGCTGCGGTAGCGCGGGCGGCTGGCCTTGACGGCATTGGGATGGATCGGGAAGACGCGATACCCGGCCTCGACCAGCGCGTCGACGATCAAGCCCGAAGGGCGCTCGATGGCGATGCGCAAACCCGCGCCGAAGCGGGCCAGGCGGCGCGTCAGCTCGGCCAGGCCGTCGCGGTCATGTGTGATCTCGAAGCGATCACACACCGCGCCGGCCGAGTCGATGACGCAAACCGCGTGCGTGTGCACGGCCCAGTCCAGGCCGGCGAAGAACTCGGTAGTCATGGACAAACTCCTGGAAGTTGCGGTATGACTGCCCGTGTCGGAAGGCGCGGCGGGAAGCTCATCAATCGGCGCTCCAGCGTGGCTCGCCTGGCGCTACATCCTGTGGCCCGTCGTGGCCTTCCGGCACTCCGTGGGCTGCGGGTCTCATGCGGGCCTTCGAAAGACGAACCCACCGGGCAGTCACCACGGAGCGACGGAAGTCGGTCAATACCTTTGGTCAGTCTCCTGTGCGACGTCAATGCCGCAGAAATTCAAATCAGGCGCGTTCAACACGGGTTGCCCACCGGGTGCTTCGCAGTTGTGGACAACACGCTTGGTGGCCTGACGGACGGCCTGCGCGTTGTCCACAACCAAGCCCCGTGGACAACCCTGCGCCGTGTCTCTGCAATGCCTGTCCAATACCGGGAGGTTGCCTGATGA
>JANNMP010000518.1:0-1807 GCA_031398015.1 Burkholderiaceae bacterium | reverse complement strand
GGCCCCAAGCGCTGAGCCAGCAAGCGGTGCACGCAACACAGCACGCGCGGGCCATCGTGGCCGGCGCCAGTGGGCTGGTGGGGCGCGCCTTGCTCGCCAAGTTGGCTGCAGACACGCGTGTGGCATCGACCACCGCACTGCTGCGGTCGTCATCGGCAGCGCGCGGCCTGCCAAGCACGGTCAAGGTGCTGGCGGTGGACTACACCACGCTGGGCCACCGCACAGCGTTGCCGCCGCTCGATTGGGCGTTCTGCGCGCTGGGCACCACCATCGCGGTGGCGGGCTCACAGGCGGCGTTCCGCGCTGTTGATGTCGACGCCGTGCTGGCCTTTGCCAACGCTGCACGCGCGGCCGGCGCCAGCCACTTCGGCCTGATCTCGGCAATGGGCGCCGATGCGCGCTCTGCGGTGTTCTACAACCGTGTCAAGGGCGAGGTGGAACAGGCGCTGGCAGCGCAGGGCTGGCCGCACCTGGTGATCGCCCGGCCGTCACTGCTGCTGGGTGGGCGTGGCGCGCTGGGCCAGCCGCAGCGCCGGGGTGAGCAACTGGCCCAGGCGCTGATGCCGGCCTTCGGCTGGCTGCTGCCACGCCACCTGCGGCCGATTGCGGCCGATGCGGTGGCGGCGGGCTTGATCAGCGCCGTCGCGGCGTCGGCCGGCGGCACCACCACCTTGCTGTCGGGTGATCTGCAGCCGCGCAGCGGCACCACTCAGGCCTGAGGCCGCCCGCCGCACACTGCGCAGCCAGCCTGGCGCGGCAGGCGGATCTCGGTCCATTCCATGCCACGCGCGTCCAGCATCTGCAAGCGGCCGGCCAGGCTGCTGCCCAGGCCCAGCAACAGCTTCAGTGCCTCGGCCGCCTGCAGCGCGCCGATGATGCCCACCAGCGGCGCAAACACGCCCATGGTGGCGCAGCGCACGTCGTCCACCGTTGCCTCGGCCGGAAAGACGCAGGCATAACACGGCGCATCGGCCTGGCGCGTGTCGTACACCGACACCTGGCCGTCAAAGCCGATCGCCGCGCCCGACACCAGCGGCTTGCGCGCTGCCACGCAGGCGGCGTTCACCGCATGCCGAGTCTGGAAGTTGTCGCTGCAATCGACCACCACGTCGGCCTCGGCCACGGCCTGGGCCAGCCAGGCGGCGTCGGCGCGCTGCACCACCGGGCGCAAGTCGACATCGGGGTTGATCGCCAGCACGGTCAAACGCGCCGACTCGGCCTTGGCGCTGCCAACCCGCGCCAGGTTGTGGGCAATCTGGCGCTGCAGGTTGGTCAGGTCCACCGTGTCATGGTCCACCAGCGTGATGCGGCCCACACCTGCCGTGCCCAGGTACAGCACCACCGGCGAGCCCAGGCCGCCGGCGCCGACCACCAGCGCATGGCTGTGCAGCAGCCTGTCCTGCCCTTCGATGCCGATGTCGTCGAGCAGGATGTGGCGCGAGTACCGCAGCAGTTGGTCGTCGGTCATCGCACCAGCATAGCCCGGCCGCACTGGCAACAAAAAGCCCGCCGGCGGCGGGCTTTTTGTCGGTGGCGGTGCCGGGGCTACTGCTTGTCGCTGTCGAGTGCTGCCTTGCGCTCGCTCTGCGTCTTGCTGACCGCCACCGGCTTGCCCTTGAGCTGGTTCAGCGCCTGCAGCAACGGGAAGTCTTCGGCCGAGCCGAACTCGGGCAGCGGCTTGGGTGCTTCCTTGGTCTTGGCGGTCAGCTCTTCCAACTTCTTGCGCGCTTCTTCGCGGGCCTTTTCGCGGGCTTCGTCTTTCTTCTCGTCGGCGCCGCCCAGGTGCTTTTCCAGGTCAGCCTCGCGC
>JANNMP010000515.1:0-6331 GCA_031398015.1 Burkholderiaceae bacterium | reverse complement strand
ACAAGGCCGACGGCCCCGAGCTGGTGGTGGCCGCCGCGCCCGCGCCCGGCACGGTGTGGGTGGAAGCCGCCGGGCTCGACGCGCTGGCGCTGAACCTGGGCGACACCCTGCTGCTGGGCGAGCAGCAGTTCGCCATCGCCCGGCTGATCGTTCAGGAGCCCGACCGCGGCAGTGGCTTTCTCGGCTTTTCACCCCGGGTGCTGATGCGCGCCGACGACCTGGCCGCCACCGGCCTGGTGCAGCCCAGCAGCCGCATCACCCACCGGTTGATGGTGGCCGCACCCGACGTCGGCCGCAGCAGCAGCCGGGGTGCCGGTGACAGCGGCGTGCGTGAATTCCAGCGCTGGGCCGGCGCCCAGGTGGCCAACGCCGGCCTGCGCGGTGTGCGCATCGAAAGCCTGCAGAGTGGCCGCCCCGAAATGCAGCAGACGCTGGACCGCGCCAAGCGCTTCTTGAACCTGGTGGCGCTGCTGGCCGCGCTGCTGGCGGCGGTGGCGGTGGCGATTGCGGCGCGTGACTACGCCCAGCGCCACTTGGACGATTGCGCCATGCTGCGTGTGCTGGGCACGCCGCAGCGGGCCATGGCCGGCGCCTACGCCCTGGCCTTTGGCATGGTGGGGCTGCTGGCCAGCGTGGGCGGCGTGCTGACGGGCTATGCGGTGCATTTCGTCTTTGTCAGCCTGCTGGCGGGGCTGCTTGATGCCCAGTTGCCCGCCGCCACGCCGGGGCCGGCGCTGTTCGGCCTGGGCGTGGGCATGACGCTGTTGTGCGCCTTCGGCCTGCCGCCGGTGCTGCAACTGGCGCGGGTGCCACCGCTGCGGGTGATCCGGCGTGACCTGGGCCAACCGCGCGCCGCCTCGGCCGGTGTGCTGGTGGCCGGCACAGCAGGTTTTGCGGCGCTGCTGGTGGCGGCGTCGTCGGACATCCGCATGGGCCTGTTGGCCGTGGGCGGCTTTGCCGGTGCGGTGGCGGCGTTTGCGCTGCTGGCCTGGTGTGCGGTGTGGCTGCTGCGCCGGGTGGTGCCGCAGGCCGGCGCGCCACGCTGGCTGGGCCTGGCCACGCGCCAGTTGGCGGCGCGGCCGGCGCTGGTGGTGCTGCAGGTGTCGGCACTGGCGGTGGGCCTGCTGGCGCTGATGCTGCTGGTGCTGCTGCGCACTGACCTGATCAGCGCCTGGCGTGCCGCCACACCGGCAGACGCGCCCAACCGCTTCGTCATCAACCTGCAGCCCGAGCAGGGTGAGGCGTTTCAGGCAGCGCTGAAAGCCGCTGGCGTGGCGCGTTATGACTGGTACCCGATGATCCGCGGCCGCCTGGTGGCGGTCAACGGTGCGCCGGTGGCACCGGGCAGCTACAGCGACGAGCGCGCCCAGCGCCTGGTCGAGCGTGAGTTCAACCTGAGCCATGCGGCGCAACTGCCGGCGCACAACAGCGTGTCGGGTGGTGCCTGGGTGGCCGACGAGGCCGACGGCCTGAGCGTGGAAGACGGCCTGGCCGCAACCCTGGGCCTGAAGCTGGGCGACCGCCTGCGCTTCGACATTGCCGGCACGCTGCGTGAAGGCCGCATCACCAGCTTGCGCAAGGTTGATTGGGGCTCGATGCGGGTGAACTTCTTTGTGATGTTTCCGCAGGCGCGGCTCGACGACGTGCCGCTGTCGTACATCAGCGCCTTCCGCGCGCCTGACGGCCAGCCGGGCTTTGACCGCGCGCTGACGCGACAGTTTCCGAACCTGACCAATGTCGACCTGTCGGCCGGGCTGGCGCAGATCCAGAAAGTGCTGGACCAGGTCATCCGCGCGGTTGAGTTCCTGTTCGGCTTCACGCTGGCGGCTGGCCTGGTGGTGCTGTTTGCGGCCGTGAGCGCCACGCGCGAGAACCGCGCCCGTGAATACGCGGTGATGCGCGCGGTGGGCGCCGGCAGCAAGCTGCTGCGCCAGGTGCAGCGCGCCGAGCTGCTGGGCGTGGGTGCGCTGGCCGGCACGCTGGCAGCAGTGGCGGCGGTGGTGGTGGGCGGCGTGCTGGCGCGCCAGGTGTTTGAGTTCCCCTGGGCGCCATCACCCTGGGTGCCGCTGGCCGGCGCGGTGGCCGGCGCGCTGCTGGCGCTGGCCGCCGGCTGGTGGGGCCTGCGTGAGGTGCTGCGCCGGCCGGTGATGGACACGCTGCGCCGGGCGGCAGACTGAGCGCCACCTCGGCTGCCTAGAACGACTCCCAGTCGTCGTCGGCCGCTGCGGCGCCGGGGCGGGATGTCGCGCGCGCCTGGTGGATCGCGGCCTGCGCCAGTTGGGGTGGGCGCGCTGGCACGCTGCGGTTTGGCACAGGCGCTGCGGCGGGTGGTGGCGAGGCGGCCGCCACGGTGGCCGAGGCCGTCAGCCGGAAGACCTGCATCGTCTGCATCAGGCGCCGGGCCTGGTCTTTCAGGCTCTCTGAGGCGGCTGCGCTCTCTTCGACCAGGGCGGCGTTCTGCTGCGTCATCTGGTCCAGGCTGCCGATGGCGCCGTTGACCGAGCCGATGCCGCTGCTCTGCTGGCTGGCGGCGGCGGTGATCTCGCCGATCACGTCGCTCACCCGCTGCACGCTGGCCACGATCTCGCCCATCGTGCTGCCGGCGTTCTGCACCAGGCGCGCGCCGGTCTCCACCTTGGCCACGCTGCTGCCGATCAGGCCCTTGATCTCGCGCGCGGCCTCGGCGCTGCGCTGGGCCAGGCTGCGCACCTCGCTGGCCACCACCGCGAAACCGCGGCCCTGCTCACCGGCACGCGCGGCTTCGACCGCCGCGTTCAGCGCCAGGATGTTGGTCTGGAAGGCGATGCCGTCGATGGTGCCGATGATGTCGGCGATGCGCTTGGACGAGGCATTGATCTCGTCCATCGTGGCCACCACCTGGCTGACCACGGCGCCGCCGCGCTGGGCCACGGCCTGGGCGCTGGCGGCCAGCAAGTTGGCCTGGGCGGCGGCGTCGGCGCTCTGGCGCACATGGGCGGTGAGCTGGTGCAGGCTGCTGGCGGTTTGCTGCAGGCTGCTGGCCGCCAGCTCGGTGCGCTGGCTCAGGTCGGCATTGCCGCTGGCCACTTCGGTGCTGGCCACCTGGATCGATTCAGCCGCTTGCCGCACCTGGCCGACGATGCCGCGCAAGGCGTCGCGCATCGCCGCCAGCGCGCGCTGCACGCTGCCGATCTCGTCGTCGCGGCTGGTGTCGACGTCGGCGTCGAGCTCGCCGTCGCCGATGCGGCGCGCCACCTCGGCCAGCCGACCCATCGGCGCACAGATGGCGCGCACCTGCATCAGCGTGCACAGCACCAGCCCCAGCACCACCACGGCCATCAAGCCGATGACCAACCACACGGTGCGCAGCCGCTCGGCGCCCACCTGGGCCCGGGTGGCGCTGCTGTGTGCCAGCAGGATGTCCACATAGTCTTGCTGCAGCGCCAGGTGGCGGGCCACGGCGGGCCGCACGGTGGTGGCCAGCATGGCCTTGGTGGCAACGGCGTCGCCGCCGGCCTGCAGCTGCGCTGCAGCGCCGCGTGCGGCCAGGTCAGCCTGGCGCACGGCGGCGATGCGGGCCAGCGCTTCACGCTCGCCGGGGTTGCTGGCGGCAGCATCGACCCGGTTCTGCAGGTCGCTGAGGCGCGCCATGGTCTCGGCCACCTCGGGCTGCAGCACGGCTGCCTGGGCCGCATCATGGCCGCCCAGGCTGGCCACCGCATGCATGGCGCTGGCCTGCGTGAGGCCGCGCCAGGTCAGCGCGTCGAGCAGCTTGCGCTCACTGGCTTGCAGCGACGCATCAGCCAGCGCGATCTGGCCGGTGGTGCGCAGGGCCACTGCGCTGGCCAAGGCCAGCACCAGGGCGGCCACGGCCAGGGTGGGCAGCCACAGCCGCTTGGCAATGTTCAGGCGCATGGGGTCGTTCTCCAGGGGTCCAGGGGTCGGCTGTGGCGTCAAGCGCTGAGGCTGTGCATCAGGCCCATCGCGCTGCTGCCCATCAGCGCTTCGATGTCGATCAGGATCAGCATGCGCTCGGCCGCGCTGCCGATGCCGGTGATGAACGCGGTGTCGATGTTGGCGCCCAGCAGCGGTGCCGGGCGAATGTGCGCAGCGCCCAGGGCCAGCACGTCGGACACCGAATCGACCACCGCGCCCACCACCCGGTTGCGCACATTGAGCACGATCACCACGGTGAACTGGTTGTACTCGGCGCTGCTGCAACCCAGCTTCAGGCGCAGGTCGACGATGGGCACGATCACGCCGCGCAGGTTGACCACGCCCTTGAGGAACGGCGGCGTGTTGGCAATGCGGGTGGGCACCTCGTAGGAGCGGATTTCCTGCACCCGCAGGATGTCGATGCCGTACTCCTCGGCACCCAGGCGGAAGGTGAGGTATTCGCCCGGCGCGGCGCTGCGCGCGCCGCTGCCGGCGGCGCTGGCGGGTGCTGCGCTGGCGGGTGCTGCGCTGCCGGCCGCTGGGCGCGCTGCGGCGGGGGCGTCGGTGCTGGTGTCCATGGCTTGTTTGCTCCGGTGTGGCGGTGGCCCTTGACGCGTTGTCGGCGCGGCTGGCGCGGGCTTGAATCAGCCTGGGATGCGAAAGCGCGCCACGCTGTGGTTCAGGCATCGTGCCTGTTCGCCCAGTTGCTCGGCGGCGGCCGCGCTGTGTTGCACCAGCGCGGCGTTCTGCTGCGTCATGCCGTCCAGGCCGCTGACCGAGCCGTTGACCTGCCCGATGCCCTGGCGCTGCGCGGCCGACGCATCGCTGATCGCCTCGATGGTGTGCTGCACCCGCTGCACGCTGGCAACGATGTCGCCCATGGTGCTGCCGGCGTCCTGCACCAGCCGGGTGCCGGCGCCCACCTTGTCGACGCTGGCGCCGATCAGGCCCTTGATCTCGCGTGCCGCCGCAGCGCTGCGCTGCGCCAGGCTGCGCACCTCACCGGCCACCACCGCAAAGCCGCGGCCCTGCTCGCCGGCGCGGGCGGCCTCGACAGCGGCGTTGAGTGCCAGGATGTTGGTCTGGAAGGCAATGCCGTCGATGGTGCCGATGATGTCGGCAATGCGCTGGCTGGCGGCGTGGATGTCGCCCATCGTGCGCACCACCTCGGCCACCACCGTGCCACCACGCTCGGCGGTGTCGCTGGCCGAGCTGGCCAGCGCGCTGGCCTGGCGTGCTGACTCGGCACTGTGGTGCACGCTGTGGGTCAGCTCCAGCATGGCGCCGGCAGTCTGCTGCAGGCTGCTGGCGGCCTGCTCGGTGCGGCCGCGCAAGTCCAGGTTGCCCGCTGCCACCTCGCAGCTGGTGCTGTGGATGTTGGCCGAGGCCTGGCGCACATGGCCCACCAGCGCAGCCAGCACGGCCTGCATCTTTGCCAAGGCCTGCAGCAGCTCGGCTGCCTCGTCGTGGCCGCCGGTGGGCACCGGCTGTGTCAGGTCGCCCTGGGCGATGGCCAATGCCAGGTCACGCGCCTGGCGCATCGGCGTGGTGATGGAGCGTGAGTTCATCAGCGTCAGCGGCACCACCAGCACCATCACCAGGCCCAGGGTGGCGGCAAACAGCCACATGGTTTGCTGCATCGACGCGTCAAAGCGTGTGCGGGCGGCGTCGGTGTCGGCGGCCACTGCGCGCTCGATGGCGGCGATGCAGCGCTCCACCGCCGCGATGTGGGCCTTGGCGCGCGCCAGCATCGTGTCGGCGGCGATGGCGGTGTCGTAGGCGCCGTTCTGGATCTGCTCCAGAACCTTGGCGGTGGCCGCCTCGTAGGCCACCAGCTCCTTCAGCGCTTCACGCGCCATCGGGTTGTCGGCGTTCTCGTCACCGGCCAGCATGGCGCTGAACGCGGCGCGGCTGCGCTGCAGCGCCAAGGCCCAGGCCTCGCGCGCCTGGAGCACGGCCACGCCGTCCTCGTAGTGGATCACCATGTCCTTCTCGTGGCGGCGCAGGTCACCCAGGTGGCTGATGGCGCTGCGCACGGTGTGCAGGTCGGCCACCGTGTGCTGCACAACATTGGCATTCAGTGCCGCCAGGTGGCGGCCGCTGAGCAGCCCCGCCAGGCCGACCACGGCAAACAGCGCCAGCACCATGGCGATGGCGCCGCGCATGCGCCAGCGGATCGGGAAGCGGCGCATCCAGACCATCGCCGCGCTCATTGCAGCCCCCCGGGCGCAGCCAGCGTGAAGCGGCCCACCACCTCGGTCAGGCGTTGCGCCTGGTTCTGCAGGCTCTTGGCAGCCGTTGCGCTTTCTTCAACCATGGCGGCGTTCTGCTGCGTCATCTGGTCCAGGCTGCCGATGGCGCCGTTGACCGAGCCGATGCCGCTGCTCTGCTGGCTGGCGGCGGCGGTGATCTCGCC
>JANNMP010000500.1:0-1593 GCA_031398015.1 Burkholderiaceae bacterium | reverse complement strand
ACTGGCCAGGCCCGCCACCAGGCCACCCCATTCGGTGGCGGTCACCATCGCGTCATTGGCCAACACGTCCAGCTTCTTCTGCTGCTCACCTTGCACGTTGGTCTGCTCGATGGCGCCCAGGTAGCCGCCCAATGCGCCCTTGGCGGTCATTGCCGAGATGGCCTTGACGGCGGCGGCCACGTCCACCAGCAGCGCCGCCAGCTTGCCCTGGTCGTCCATGTCTTGCAGCTGCTGGATCAGGAACTTCGACAGGGTGGTGCGTCCGAGGTGCATGGCGAGGCTCCGGGTCAAAACGCTCAGGTGGTGGGCGTGGCAGCAAACACCCGGCTCGCGCGGATGTCGGCCTCGGCGATGGTGCTCAGGTCGTCGGCCGTCAGCGCCCGGTGGCGGTCGGCAAACAGCCGGCTGGCCTGGCGCAGGCGCATGCGGTCGAGTGCATTGCGCACACTGCGGGCGTTGGCAAAGTGGGGTTGCCGGATGCGGCGCTGCAAGTAGTCGTCAAAGGCCTGGCGCGCGCCGGGGCCGAAGTGGTAGTGGCTGGCCGCCAGCATCCCGTCGGCAATGTGCAGCAGCTCGCCGCTGGCGTAGTCAGGAAAGTCGAGATGGTGGGCAATGCGGCTGCTCATGCCGGGGTTGCTCTGAAAGAAGGTGTCCATGCGCGCCTTGTAGCCGGCCAGGATCACCACCAGGTCATCACGCTGGTTCTCCATCACCTGCAGCAGGATTTCGATCGCCTCCTGGCCGTAGTCACGCTCGTTCTCGGGCCGGTACAGGTAGTAGGCCTCGTCGATGAACAAGACGCCGCCCATCGCCTTCTTCAGCACCTCCTTGGTCTTGGGCGCGGTGTGGCCGATGTACTGGCCCACCAGGTCATCCCGGGTGACGCTGACCACATGGCCTTTGCGCACATAGCCCAGGCGGTGCAGGATTTGCGCCATGCGCAATGCCACCGTGGTCTTGCCGGTGCCCGGGTTGCCCGAGAAGCACATGTGCAGGCTGGGTTGGCTGGCGGCCAGGCCGAGCTGCTCACGCAGCTTGGCGATCACCAGCAGGGCGGCGATGTCGCGGATGCGGGCTTTCACCGGCGCCAGGCCGACCAGGTCACGGTCGATCTCGTCCAGCACCGCCTCGACCTGGCTTTGCGCCAGCACCTCGGCCACCGACAGCGCGCGCGGCGGCGCATTGGCAGGGTCGGTGTGCGCGGTCGCCGTCACCTGGTCCTCAACCGCTGTAGCGTTCGGCTTCGGGCTTGTCGGTGGCATAGCTGTGCACGGTGTACTGCACCTGCCGCCCGCCCACCTCTTGGCGCACCAGGCCGAAGCCGGGTTCGGTGGCCGGCCGGTTGACGATGAAGCTCATGCGCACCGATTCAACGCCCTGGGTCGAATCAAACGCGGTCACCCGCACATAACAATTGGCAAAGGCTTTGCGGCAGGCGTTGATCTCCATCAGGATGCCGGCCGCATCGGTCAGGTCGAACATCGGATTGCCGAACATCTCCCAATAGGTGTTGCGGGGGTGCGGGTCGTCGGTGTATTCAACGCCCACCGCCCAGCCGTGCTTGAGCGCGTATTCGATCTGGCTGGTGATCTG
>JANNMP010000493.1:0-5554 GCA_031398015.1 Burkholderiaceae bacterium | reverse complement strand
GGCTGCTGCTGTGGCTGGTGTTCGGTTGCATGGCGGCGGCGTTGGCTGCCGGCCCGGGCGCCGGCGCGGGCACATCGGCCACGCCCTACCGTTTCCGCCAGCCGGCCCAGCCCGGCCTGCTGGCACCGGCCAGCGATTTGCTGGACGCCGCCGAGCGCGCCTTCATCGCCGGCCTGCCCGAGGTGCGGGTGGGGCTGAACCTGCCCGACAACCGGCCCTACGAGGTGATGTCCGACAACGGCGAGATTTCGGGCATCCAGATCGAAATCCTCACCCGGCTGGGTGAGGCCATGGGCCTGCGCCTGGTGCCGGTGGTGCTGGCCGACTTTCCCGCTGCGCTGGCAGCGCTGCGTGAGCGGCGGGTCGACGTGATGGCCACCGTGGGCTATGAGCCATCGCGCGAGGCCTACATGGCCTACACCCTGGGCACGGCGCCCAACCCTGGCGCGGTGCTGGGCCGCCAGGCCGACAACCGGCTGGCTGACGAGCCGTCGCTGAACGGCCGCCGTGTGGCGATCGAGCGTGGCT
Organism: Burkholderiaceae bacterium; assembly: GCA_031398015.1. Taxonomy (GTDB): domain Bacteria; phylum Pseudomonadota; class Gammaproteobacteria; order Burkholderiales; family Burkholderiaceae_C; genus Pseudaquabacterium. The sequence goes on along the minus strand of JANNMP010000493.1, from coordinate 5,026 downwards.
ACGTCACCCGTTGGTATGTGCAGCGCCTGTACCCAGACGCGCTGATCAGCGAGCGCCGCGACACCGCCGACGCACTGCGCGCGGTGGCCCTGGGCGAGGACGATTTCTACTTCGGCAGCCTGCTGATGGCACTCGACCGGCTGCAGCGCGACGGCATCGCTGGCCTGGGCGTCAAGCGCTCGCTGGTCTACGCCACCGGCCAGATGCACTTTGGCGTGCGCAGTGACTGGCCACTGCTGGCCAGTGCGCTGAGCAAGGGCGTAGCCGCGATGCGGCCGTCGCCGATGCCGTCGCTGCAGGCCGCGCTCAGCACCCTGGGCAACCACACCGACAGCCTGCCGCAGGCGCTGGTGCTGCGGCCCGACGAGCAGCGCCATCTGGCCGGCCGCAGCGTGCTGCGGGCGGGTGCGGTGCACGGGCTGAGCCTGCTCAATGAGGCCACGCCCAGCGGCGGCCATGCCGGTCTGGGGGCCGACTACCTGCTGCAGGTGGCAGCGCGCCTGGGCACGGCGGTGCAGGTGGTGCCGTTTGCCAGCGTCGCCGACATGCTCGACGCGCTGCGCGCCGGCCGCATCCATCTGGTGCCGTTCCTCACCCGCACGCCAGAGCGGGCGCGCGAGTTCGGCTTCTCCGACCCGTATGTGCAGATGCCCTACCTGATCGTGGCGCGCAGCGACGCGCCGATGTACTGGGACCTGGCCAGCCTGGGCGGCAAGCGTTTGGCACTCGCTGCGCAACACCCGCTGCGCGAGCTGCTGGCCGAGCGCTACCCCAGCATCCACGTTGTCGATGCGCCGTCGGGCCAGGCGGCGATGGACATGGTGGCTGCGGGCGCTGCCGACGCTGCCGTCGAGGTCAAGCTGTATGCCAACCTGCGCATCAACAGCGACAACAACGGCGTGCTGCGCTCGGTGACGCGGGTGGACGATCTGCCGGCGCAGTTCCACTTTGCCGTGTCCAAAGAGGCAGCGGCGCTGGTGCCGTTGATCAACCGGGCGCTGGCCGACATCGCGCCGGCCGAGCACCAGCGGCTGATGCGGCGCTGGGTGGCGGTGGACTTGGTGCCAGGCTTCCCCTGGAAGCGCTGGCTGCCGCTGATCATCACCGCCGCCGTGGCGCTGCTGTTGCTGGCACTGGCCAGCCTGTGGTGGATGCGCCGGCTCGCGCGCGAGGTGGCCCAGCGCAGCCAGGCCGAGCAGCGCCTGCTGGCGGTGGCCAACAGCTTGCCCGGCGTGGTGTTCCAGTACATCGCCAGCGCCGACGGCAAGCTGTTGCAGCGCTATGTCAGTGACGCGGTCGAGAGCTTCCTGGGCCCTGGGCTGACAAACGTGCCCAGCCTGTTCGACGCCGTGGCGCAGCGCGCACCGGCGCCGCAGGCCGCACTGCTGCGCGCTGCGCGTGCCGAGTGCCTGGCCAGCCGCCAGCCGTTCAAGCAAACGGCGCGCTACAACCATCCGCTGCACGGCCCACGCTGGCTGCACTGCGAGGCGGTGGCCAACACCCTCGATGGTGGCCGCATCGCCTGGACCGGCTATGTGGTCGACGTGTCCAGTGAACGGGCGCTGCAGGCCGAGCTGCTGGACGCGGTGCAGGCCAAGAACCTGTTCGTGGCCAGCGCCAGCCATGAGCTGCGCGCGCCGTTGCAGACCATCACGCTGGCGCTGGCGCGGCTGGGCGTCGGGCGGCTGGACGCCGGCCAGCGCGCGCTGTGGTCGATGGCGCAACAGGCTTCGGCCACGCTGGTGCAGCTGATCGACGATGTGCTCGACCTGGCGCACTATGAATCGGGCCGCCTGCGCCTGCACAACGCGCCGGTGGCGCTGGCACCGCTGCTGCAGCAGATCGTCGAACCACACCGCCTGGCGGCATTGGCCCGTGGCCTGGCGCTGCATTTGCAGTTGTCGCCGGCGCTGCCGGCGCAAGCGGTGGTGGACGCGCTGCGGCTGCGCCAGCTGCTGGCCAACCTGATCGGCAACGCGGTGAAGTACACGCCCAGCGGCCAGGTGACGGTGCACGCCGCGCTGGACGACAGCCACGCCGATGCAAGTGCCGGTGCCGGTGCCGCTGGCAACGGCTGGATGCGGCTGTCTGTGCGTGACACCGGCGTGGGCATCGCCACCGAGCGCCAGGCGCTGCTGTTCACGCCGTTCGGCAGCGGCCAGGCCAGCGGCGCGCTGGCGGCCGGCGAGCGCAGCCATGGCCTGGGCCTGGCCATCTGCAAGCGCCTGGTGCAGGCCATGCAGGGCGAGATCAGCCTGAGCAGCCAGCCCGGCCAGGGCACCGAGGTGGTGTTGCGCCTGCCGCTGATCGGCCACAACGCGCCGGCCGATGACACCCTGCCAGCGCCAGCCGCTGCGCCGGCTGGCCAGCGCGGGGGCACGGTGTTGCTGGTCGATGACGATGCCATGTCGCGCCTGCTGCTCGCCGAGTTGCTGCGTGCCGCCGGTTATGCGGTTGCCGAGGCCGGCAATGCCGACGATGCGCTGGTCTTGTGGCGCAGCCAACCGGTGGCCGCCGTGATCAGTGACCGCCACATGCCCGGCACCGACGGCCCCACGCTGCTGCGCCAGATCGCCGACGAGGCCCGGGCCGGCGGACGTGGCCTGCCTTGTCGCATCCTGTGCACCGGCAGCCCGGCCGAGGTGCTGGCCAGCGATGCCGACGCCGTGCTGGCCAAGCCGGTGTCACCGGCCGCACTGCGCCGTGCGCTGCTGGCCGCCGGTGTGCAGCCAGGGCCGGTGTCCCTGGCCTGAGGCGGCCCACACACGCTGCGCTGCGAGAATCAACGGCCATGGCCCTGGGCGAATTCGACCTGATCCAGAAGTACTTCACCCGCCCCACGCCGCAGGCGGTGCTGGGTGTGGGCGACGATTGCGCGCTGCTGCAGCCCACGCCCGGCATGCAATGGGCCATCTCCAGCGACATGCTGGTCGAAGGCCGGCACTTTCTGCCCACGGTGCGGCCAGAGCGCCTTGGCCACAAGGCCCTGGCAGTCAACCTGAGCGACCTGGCGGCCTGCGGCGCCAAGCCGCTGGCCTTCACGCTGGCGCTGGCCCTGCCGCGGGTCGATGAGCCGTTTCTGGCCGGCCTGGCCCAGGGCATGTTCGACCTGGCCGACCAGCATGGCATCGGCCTGGTGGGCGGTGACACCACGGCCGGGCCGCTGAATATCTGCATCACCGTGTTTGGTGAGCTGCCACCCGGCCAGGCGCTGCGCCGTGATGGTGCCCGGGCCGGCGAAACGCTGTGGGTCAGCCACCCGCTGCACGGCGGCCTGGGCGATGCGCGGCTGGCGCTGGAGGCCTTCCGTGGCCATGTCAGCCTTGGCGCGGCCGATTTCGAGGCGGTGCGCGCGGCCATGGAGCAGCCCCAGCCCCGGGTGGCGCTGGGCCTGGGCCTGCGTGGCCTGGCCACCGCCGCCATCGACCTGAGCGACGGCCTGGTGGGCGACCTGGGCCATGTGCTGCGCCGTTCGGGCCTGGGCGCGGTGCTGCGGGTCGATCAACTGCCGATCAGCCCGGTGCTGGCACGCCAGCCGCAACAACTGCGGCATTTGTGTGCGCTGGCCGGTGGTGACGATTACGAGCTGTTGTTCACCGCCCCGGCCGCCGCCGGCGCGCGGGTGCGGGCTGCGGCGCAGGCAGCGGGCGTTGGCGTGCGCGAGGTCGGCCACACCGTGGCCACGCCGGGGCTGCGCCTGCTGGACGCCGCGGGCCACGACATGCCGATGCAGTGGCCGGGCTTCGACCACTTTGCCGGTGCCGCATGACCGACCTGGCCGCACCGCGCCGCGCCGACTTTGCCTTCATGTGCAGCCATCCGGCGCACTGGGTGGCGCTGGGCTTCGGCAGCGGCCTGTCACGCTGGGCACCGGGCACGGTGGGCACGCTCTGGGCCTGGGCGGCATTCGTGCTCGCCGATGCCTGGTTGACAGAGGCCCAATGGGCCTGGGTGATCGCCGCCGCGCTGCCGCTGGGCTGGTGGGCCTGCACCCGCACGGCCCAGCACCTGGGCACGGCCGACCCCGGCGCCATCGTCTGGGACGAGGTGGTCGCCTTCTGGCTGGTGCTGTGGCTGGTGATGCCCGCCGGCCTGCTGGCCCAGGCAGCGGCGTTCGGCCTGTTCCGTTTTTTTGATGCCGTCAAACCCGGCCCGGTGGGCTGGGCCGACCGGCTGTTCAAACAACGCGCGGGCCAGGCCATCGGCGCGCGCCAGGGCTTTGGCATCTTGTTCGACGACCTGGTGGCGGCCTTGTGTACGCTGCTGGTGCTGGCGCTGTGGCAGCGCCTGCCGGGCTGAGCTGGTGGTGGCGCCGGCTGTGGACGCACACATTGCAGGTTTGGTCGCCACGCTGGCAGACGCCCTGCGCCAGCGCGGCCAACGGCTGGCCACCGCCGAAAGCTGCACCGGCGGCTTGATCGCCGCAGCCTGCACCGACCTGGCAGGCTCCAGCGACTGGTTCGAGCGCGGTTTCGTCAGTTACAGCAACGCCGCCAAGACTGACCTGCTGGGCGTGCCGGCAACGCTGATTGCCGACCACGGCGCGGTCAGCGAGGCCGTGGCGCTGGCCATGGCCAGCGGCGCGCTGCGGCAATCCCCAGCGCAGCATGCGGTGGCTGTCACCGGCGTGGCCGGGCCGGGTGGTGGCACGCTGGCCAAACCGGTGGGCCTGGTCTGGCTGGCCTGGGGCCAGCGCGGCGCCGACGGTGGCATGCACACACGGGCCCTGGCGCGGCATTTCACCGGTGACCGCGCTGCCGTGCGCCAGGCCACGGTGGTGTGTGCGCTGCAGGGCCTGGTGGACGCGCTGGCGGCAGACCCGCCATGAACCTGCTGCTGGCCGGTGATTTCGACGCCGCCGAGCGTGATGCCTGGGTCGCTGCGCTGCGCCAGGCCCTGCCCGGCCACCGCCTGTGCCTGGCGCGTGCCGAGGTTCCAGACGACCAGATCGACGCCGCAATCGTGGCCAACCCGCCGCCCGGCCAATTGGCCGGCTTGCCACGCCTGCAACTGATCCAGAGCCTGT
>JANNMP010000481.1:0-1536 GCA_031398015.1 Burkholderiaceae bacterium | reverse complement strand
TGTCCAGCCCATCGACCGCCAGGCCCTGGGCGCCCACGTAATCGGCTATCGCCTGGCCGGCGGCAGCGCTGAGCGCGGCCACCGCCTCGGGCGTGGGGGCGGCAGCGGCGGCGGCCTCGGCGGCTTTGACTTCAGGCTTGCCGAACAGCTTCTCGCCGGCTTCTTTCAGAAAACTCATCATGCCCATGGTGCTCACTCCTGGTTGGTTGGCGCTTGTGTCGCGCAGCGCGAATCTAACCGCTGGCGGTGTGGCGGCCGTGTCAGCCATGGCGCCGTCAGCGTGCGGTCCTGCACGATGCCTGGCCAGGCCGGCGGCCCGGCGCACCGGCCACGCCAGTGTCAAGGCGCCGCCAGGCCTGCCGCCAGAAAATCCACCAGCGCGCGCACGCTGGCGGGTTGCAGGCGCGAGGACATCACCGCATGCATCGGCAGCCGCTGGGCCTGCCACGCGGGCAGCACCTGCAGCAAGCGGCCGTGGGCCAGCGCCTCACGCACCAGCGACGGGTCGAGCACCGCGATGCCCATGCCGCGCTCAGCCAGCAAGCGCATCAGGCCGACGTTGTTGGCCATGAAGCGGCCACGCACCACCACCTCGGCGGGCTCGGCGTCGCCATGCAAGCGCCACACCGCCTGCTGCTGCCCAACCCGCGCCATGATGCAGTGGTGCGTGGCCAAGTCAGCAGATGTTGCGGGCGTGCCCTGCAGTGCCAGGTAGGTGGGCGAGGCGTACAGCCGCTGCTCGACATGGCCGATGCAGCGCGCCACCAGCTTGTCGTTGCGCAGCGTGCCCAAGCGGATCGCCACATCCACCAGCTCGCCCACCAGGTCGGTGTTGCGGGGCGACAAGTCCAGGTCAAAGCTGATGGCGGGAAACTTCCGCGCAAAGTCAATCAACAGCGGCCCGATGACAGTCACGCCCAGGTCCACCGGCATCGACAGGCGCACATGGCCGCTGGGCTGCGTGCCGATGTCGCGCAATGCCTCCTGGGCCAGGCGGGCTTCGTCCACCAGCCGGCCGCAACGCTCAAAGTAGCGCTGCCCGGCTTCCGTCAGCGCCACCCGGCGGGTGCTGCGGTTGAAAAGGCGCACGCCAAAGCCGCGCTCCATCGCCGCAATGCGCCGCGACATCGTGGCCCCGGGCACGCCCAGGTTGCTGCCGGCACGGCTGAAGCTGGCGGTGCGCGCCACTTCGACAAACAGCGCCATGTCGTGCAGTGCGGAGAGCTCGCGCATGCCAACCGATTCATTGCGTGGATGGAAAAGTCATTGTCACCGTCAGGGCTTCCGGCAGGGCAAGCAAGCCACGACGATCAGCAGCCCAACCACCATTTGCCAGGATCGATCCATGCGCAGTCGCCACTCTCTCTTCGCCGCCCTGTGTCTGGCGCTGACGCTGCCGCACGCCGCACTGGCGCAGGCCCAGCCGGCGGACAGCGTGACCATCGTGATCCCGCTGAACAGCGTGGGTGCGTCGCGCGAGGCATCGGTCAAGGCGATGCAGGCGGTGCAGGCCGTGGTGCGCAAGCAGACCGGCCT
>JANNMP010000423.1:0-9169 GCA_031398015.1 Burkholderiaceae bacterium | reverse complement strand
CCTGGCCCACCCACACCGCGTGGTTGTCGTCCTTGCGGTTGAACACCAGCCAGGGCAGGGTGGCGAAGTTGGCCCGGTGCAGGCCTTGCGGCAGGGCCTGGGCGATGAAGCCCGGGCTGGCCACCGCCACATAGCGCATGCTGCCCAGCGGCGTGGCGCTGCAGCCGCGCAGCGCCTCGGCCACGGTGCTGACGCAGCCCAGCACCGTGCCTTCGCGCAGGCTCTCGTGGGTGAAATCCTGGTCATCGACGATCAGCTCCAGGCCGAAGCCTTCTTGCCGGCCGGCGTGCACCACCGCGTTCAGTGCCGGCAGCACCCAGGTGGCCAGGCTGTCGGCGTTCACCGCAATCGGCAGTCGCTCATCGGCCTGGCTGCTGGCGCCCAGCTCACGTGTGATGTCAGCGCGCATCGCCTGCATCTGGCGCGCATGGCGCAGCAGCAGTTTGCCGGGCTCGGTGAAGCGCAGCGGCCGTGAGCGCACCACCAGCAGCCGGCCCAGGCCGGTTTCCAATGCCCGCAGGCGCTGCGACACGGCCGATTGCGTGATCGCCAGCCGCTGCGCTGCACGCTCGAAGCTGCCGGCGTCAGCCAGCGCGGCCAGGCATTCCAGTGCAGCGGGGTCAAAGGCGTTCATCGTGCAGCCACTGTAGCGGCGGCCGCACAACGACAAAGCCCCTCCGAAGAGGGGCTTTGTTGGTGAGACGGTCAAGCGGCCATGCAGCCGCTGGGCATCACTTCTTGGGCGCAGCCTTCTTCGCTGCTGCCTTCTTGGCCGGCACGGCAGCCACCGGTGCCGGTGCTGCGGCTTCTTCCTCGATCTTGGGCGCGGTGGCCGACACGATCACCGGGTTCAGCTTGCCATGCTTGACCACCTTGATGCCGTCTGCCAGCACCAGGTCAGACACATGCAGCGACTGGCCCTTGACCAGGCCGCTCAAGTCCACCGCAATGAACTCGGGCAGCTGGGTGGCCAGGCACTCGATCTCGACTTCGGTGGACACATGGTTGACCAGGCATTTGTCGGTCTTGACGGCCACTGACAGCTCTTCGCCCGAGAAGTGCAGCGGCACTTTCTTGCGCAGCCGGGTGGTGTCATCGACACGCTGGAAATCGACGTGCAGCACCTGCTGCTTCCAGGGGTGCATCTGGAAATCACGCAGCAGCACTTTCTGGGTGGCCGAAGTTTCGGAACCCGCGAGTTCCATCTCCAGCAGCGAGCTGTGGAAGCTCTCCTTCTTCAACGCGAAATACAGCGCGTTGTGGTCGAGTTCGATCATGGCCGGCGCGCCAGCGCCAAAGACGATGCCAGGCACCTTGCCAGCCATGCGCAGGCGGCGGCTCGCTCCGGTCCCCTGCAAGTTGCGCTCGAAAGCGGTGAATTTCATGGTTGCTCCATGTGTGGGGCCCGCGACCAGGCCACCGGGGTGAAGGTGCCAGCAGGATCGCCGGCACCGGGAAACGCTGCTCAGAAGTTGGCGTTCTGCTCAGCAAAAAGTGAGGTGACCGACTCGCCGTCGGAGATGCGGCGGATGGTTTCGGCAAACAAGAAAGCCACCGACAACTGGCGGATTTTCTTGCAGCTGCGCGCTGCATCCGACAGCGGGATGGTGTTGGTGATCACCACTTCATCGAGCTGGCTGCCGGCGATGCGGTCAACCGCCGGGCCCGACAGGATGGGGTGGGTGCAGTATGCAAACACGCGCTTGGCGCCGCGCTCTTTGAGCACCTCGGCGGCTTTGACCAAGGTGCCGGCGGTGTCGATCATGTCGTCCATCACCACGCAGTTGCGGCCTTCGATCTCGCCGATCACATGCATCACTTCAGACACATTGGCGCGTGGCCGACGCTTGTCGATGATGGCCAGGTCGCTGTTGAGTTGCTTGGCCAGCGCGCGTGCGCGCACCACACCGCCCACGTCGGGCGAGACCACCACCAGGTCGGGGTAGGCCTTGCTCTTGAGATCGGACAACAACACGGGCGACGCGTAGATGTTGTCCACCGGGATGTCGAAGAAACCCTGGATCTGGTCGGCATGCAGGTCCATGGTGAGCACACGCTCCACGCCCACGGTCTCCAGCAGGTTGGCCACCACCTTGGCCGAGATCGGCACCCGCATCGAGCGCGGCCGGCGGTCTTGCCGCGCATAGCCGTAGTACGGGATCACGGCGGTGATGCGGCGCGCGCTGGCACGCTTCAACGCATCGACCATGATCAGCAACTCCATCAGGTTCTCATTGGTCGGTGCGCAGGTGCTTTGCACCACGAACACGTCGCGTGCGCGCACGTTCTGGTGCAGCTCGACCGTCACTTCGCCGTCGGAGAAGCGCCCCACGGTGGCCTTGCCCAGCTCCACGCCCAGGCTCTTGGCCATCTCGTGGGCCAGCGCCGGGTTGGCATTGCCGGTGAACAGCACGGTGTTGAACAGCACGGCATGTTCTCCGTCAGGGCACGATGTCTTGCAAGCCGGTGGAAGAAGTGGTTTGGCAGGGGAGGAAGGACTCGAACCCTCGCATGTCGGAATCAAAATCCGATGCCTTGACCAACTTGGCGACTCCCCTACACAGGACCGGGTTTGCACCCGACCCCATCAACCCGATCAGCCGGTCCAATCCACCAGAGGGTGGTGGCCCAAGCTGCGGCACATCCGGCCAACCCAGCCGGGTGGAAGTGCTTCCATCCGGTTTGTCGCCAAGGGCTGGTCGGTCTTGCCGATTGTCTCTGTCACTCTTGCAAACACCGCGCTGCCTGAGCCCGACATGCGGCTGTTGCCCCAGCGGGATTGAAGCCATTCGGCGACCCGCGCCACCTCGGGGCAACTGTGTTCGGCCGGGGGTTGCAGGTCATTGCGACCGTGGCCCTCCACCAACTTGGCACTCAACTGGGCGTCTGCAAGAAAGCTCATGACTATAACAGCTTCGGTATTGCGCCTCAGCAGCGGGCTGCCAAAAATCGCCGCCGTGGCAATGACCGGCGCGGGCTTGACCACGGCATAGGTCTGGGCCGGCAGCGCAGCGGCAGGCAGCGGGTGCAGCTGCTCGCCGATGCCTTCGACAAAGGCGTTGTGGCCACCGACAAAAAACGGCACGTCGGCGCCCAGCGTGATGGCGATCTGCTGCAGCCGATGACGCGGCCAGTGCAGGCCCCACAGCCGGTTCAGCGCCAGCAGCGTGCTGGCAGCGTCGGAGCTGCCGCCGCCCAAGCCGGCGCCCCAGGGCACCTGTTTCATCACCGACAGATCAGCCCCCAGCGCCGTGCCGCTGGCCTGCTGCAAGGCGCGGGCGGCGCGCAGGCTCAGGTCATCGGCGGGCAGGGCGGGGCCCAGATCATGGCGCTGCAGCCGGCCGTCGCTGCGGCGCTCAAAGTGCAGCATGTCGCACCAGTCGATCAGCACAAAGACCGACTGCAGCAGGTGGTAGCCGTCGGGCCGCCGCCCCACCACATGCAGAAACAGGTTCAGCTTGGCCGGCGCAGGCACGTCATACAACGCGGCCAGGCTCACCCGGGTGGCTCCAATCGGGCCCGCACGGTGATTGCGGGTGCTGCGGCGCGCACCGCGTCCAGCGCGCGGTCGGCCCAGCGCGACAGGTCGATCGACCAGCCCAGCTGGGTAAAGCCGGCAACGCCGTCGCTGCGTGGCTGGACCGGCGCGCCGGCCCAGGGCCGGCCGCGCAGCCAGTCAAACAGCGCGGCCATCGGCAGCGCTTCACCCAGCGCGGCCTGGCCCAGGCTGTCCAGGTCGGCATGGCGGGTCTCTTGCCTGCCGTCGTTCAGCACCGCCTGGCCTGGCGACCAACTTGCCCGCAGCGCGGTGGCGCCCAGCGGGCCGGTCAACAGCAGCGCGCCGCGCTGGGCGTCGCCTTGCAGCTCGAAGCCGGCACTGACGCTGCGCCCGGGCTGGCCGTCCACCCGCACCGACAGACGGCCGCTCAATGGTGGCTCGCCTGGCGCCACCGGGCTGCTGACGCTGGCGCAACCGGCCAGCCACAGCGCCGCCATGCCAGCGGCAGAGCGGCGCCCACAGCTCAAAGCCCGACCTTCAGCCGCGCCAGGGTCTCGCGCAGCACCTCGTTGCTGGCGTCGCGGCCCCTGGCCTCCTGCCAGATGCGGCGGGCCTCGTCGCGCTGGCCGGCTGCCCACAGCACTTCACCCAGATGGGCGGCGATCTCGGTGTCGGGCCGGGCCTGGTAGGCCTGGCGCAGCAGCCGCAGCGCTTCGTCACGGTTGCCCAGGCGAAACTCAACCCAGCCCAGGCTGTCGGTGATGAAGGGGTCGCCGGGCGACAGCTCCAGCGCACGCTGGATCAGCGCGCGAGCCTCGGGCAGGCGCTTGCCGCGGTCGGCCAGTGAATAGCCCAGCGCATTGTGGGCATGCGGATGCTCGGGCTTGAGCGCCATCACCCGGCGCAGCAGGCGCTCCATTTCCGGCAGGCGGTCGAGTTTTTCCTCGACCATGGCTTGCTCGTAGAGCAGGTCGGTGTCGTCGGCAAAGCGCTGGCTGGCGGCGGCCAGCACAGTGGCGGCGTCCTGCCAGCGTTTGACATCACGCAGCAATTGCGCCTCGGCCACCAGCTTGGCGCGGGCGTCGTCGGCGCTGCGCTCGGGCACGGCCTGGATCAGCGAGCGCGCTTCTGTCAGCCGGCCCTGGCGGGCCATCAGCGTGGCGCGGCGGGCTTGTACTTCCAGCAGGCGCTGCGGGTTGTCCACCTTGGCCAGCCAGGTTTCGGCGCCGCGCAAATTGCCCTGCTGCTCGGCCGCCTGGGCCAACAGCAGCCAGGCCTGGGTCAGGTCAGGCCGCTCGGGCGTGGGCGGCACGGCATCGTCGTCATCGTCCTGGCTGTCGCTGGTGGTGCTGGCGGCTGCGTTGGCGGCCGCCACCGCGGCCGGTGGCGGCAGCGCGCCGGCCAGATCGACATAGCGCAGCAGCGCGGTTTCGGCCTCCTTGGGCTGCTTGAGTTCAAGCCGCAGCGCGCCCAACGTCAGCCAGGGCTCGGGCAACTGCGGCCGGTCTTGTGTCAGGCGCTCAAGCTGGCGGGTGGCCTCGGCATAACGCTGGCCCTGGGTGAGCTGGCGCACATAGGCCAGGCGCACGGCAGGCTCATGGCCGGGGTGGGCCAGGTAGTCGGTGACCAGGGTTTCAGCGCCGGCGGTGGCTGGCACCATCTCCAGTGCCAGCAGCACCGGGCCGGGTGCTGTGGCGTCATCGGCCAGCGCGGCGCGCGCCAGGCCCAGGGCCTGCACCGGCAGGCCGGCGGCCAGGTGAGACCGGCCCAGCGCCACCCTGGCGGCGGTGCGGGTGGCGGGCTGGTCAAGCCAGGGCGTGAACAGCGTGGCGGCCAGGGCCAGCGCTTTTTGCGCATCGGGCAGGCGCTGCAGCAGGCGGGGCAGGCTGGCGATCAGGCCCGGGCGCTCCAGCGTGGGCACCGCTGCCAGCCAGGCGGCCAGCGGCTCGGCCGCATCGTCACTGCGGTTCAGCGCCAGCAGAATCTGCACCTGGTAGCGCAGCGCTGCCACCGATTGCGGCCGTGCCTGGCGCCAGGCCTCGACGGCGGCCAGCGCCTGATCACCGGCGCGGGCCTGCAGCGCGATCTCGACCGCGCGCTGGTACAGGTCATCGTCTTGCTGGCGGCGCGCGGCGTCCAGGATCACCTGGTAGGCATTGCCGGGCCGGCCTTCTTTGAGCTCCAGCTCGCCGATCAGCACCTGGTAGAACAATGGCGCGTCCAGCGCCGACGCCGTCTTGGCGGGTGCGGCAAGCGCAGCAACCGTGGTGTCAGCGGGCTTGCCGGACTGGGCCATGGCGGCGCCGCAGGCCAGCACCGCCAGCAAGGTGGCCAGGCCACGGGCTGGCGCAGCAACGCGCCGCTGGCGGGGCGGGCGAGGGGCGCGCTGCTGCGCTGCGAGGCCTGTCATCAACACTCCTGAAAGCTGAAATCCATTCTAGGAGGCCAGTGTTGCGGCGGTGTTCGCGGCGCTGAAGGCCTTGGCCTTGGCCGCTGATAATTTGTCGATGCCCGAATTGCCTGAGGTGGAAGTCACACGCGCCAGCTTGGTCGACCGCCTGCAAGGCGCCACGGTGCAAGCGGTGCGGCTGGGCAAACCACTGCGCTGGCCGTTGGGCGTGGCCACCGAGCGCCTGCTGGGCCAGCGCATCGGCACGCTGCAGCGGCGTGGCAAGTACCTTTGGTTGCCGCTGGAGCAGGCCGCGTCGGTGGCTGGCACCGGCACAGGTACCGGCACCGGCGCCGTCGCCAGCAGCGGTGGCCTGCTGTTGCACCTGGGCATGTCGGGCTCGCTGAACCTGGCCGATGGCCCCAGTGAGCCCGGCGCCCATGACCATTTCGACCTGCACACCAGCCGCGGCCTGCTGCGCCTGACCGACCCACGCCGCTTTGGTGCGGTGCTGTGGTCGGATTCGCTGCAGGCCGATCCAGCGGCCAAGCTGCTGGCGCGCCTGGGTGCCGAGCCATTCGACCCCTTGCTGACAGCGTTGCGCCTGCATGCGGCGCTGCAGGGCCGGCGCACGCCGATCAAGGCGGCGCTGCTGGCCGGTGACATCGTGGTGGGCGCCGGCAACATCTACGCCAGTGAGGCCCTGCACCGTGCCGGCATCGACCCACGCACCCGCGCCGGCAGCCTCAGCCGGCCGCGCTGCGAGCGGCTGCTGGCTGCACTGCGACTGACGCTGGCACGCGCCATCACGCTGGGCGGCTCAACGCTGCGCGACTTCAAGGATGCCCACGGCATGGCCGGCGCCTTCCAGACCGAGGCCCTGGTCTATGGCCGCGCCGGCCAGGCCTGCGCACGCTGCGGCGGCAGCATCCGGCGCATCGTGCAGGCCCAGCGCGCCAGCTACTTCTGTGCCGGTTGCCAACGGCGCTGAAGAAGTCACGCCACCGCGTTGTGCCTGGGCGCCGGTATCGCCGCCGCGCTGCTTGGCGATCAGGCGCTGCGCTAGCATGATTTTTTCGTTTTTGATCAAGCCGCCCGATGTCGACCTCATTGCTGTCGCGCCTGGACACGCTGGCCAATTGGCGGCGTGGGCTCGACCGTGGGGTCGAGCAACTGGCCTCGGGCCTTGAGAACCAAGGCCTGCTCGAAGCGCCGGGCCGCAGCCTGGCCGCAGCTGTGCGCCAGCGCCTGGCGTCTGACCGCCTGGTGCTGGCCTTCGTGGCCGAGTTCTCGCGTGGCAAGTCTGAGCTGATCAACGCGCTGTTTTTTGCCGACACCGGCCGCCGCGTGCTGCCAGCCACGCCCGGGCGCACCACCATGTGCCCGGTCGAGCTGGCCTGGGACGCTCAGCAGACCCCGTCGCTGGCCCTGCTGCCGATTGCCACCCGCGCCAGCGGCCAGACCGTGCTGGCCCTGCGTGAGCAGCCGGCGCTGTGGTGCGAGCTGCCGCTGCCGCTGGGTGATGGCGAGGCGCTGGCGCTGGCGTTGCAAGCCGTCACCCGGGTGCAGAAGGTGCCGCGCAGCGAGGCCCGCGCGCTGGGCTTCTGGGACGACGAACACCCCGACGACAACCCCCCGCTGGACGCCCAGGGCCAGGTGGAGGTGCCGGCCTGGCGCCATGCGCTGATCAACTACCCGCACCCGCTGCTCAAACGTGGCCTGGTGGTGCTGGACACACCCGGCCTCAACGCCATCGGCGCCGAGCCCGAGCTGACGCTGTCGCTGCTGCCCACCGCGCATGCGGCGGTGTTCATGCTGGCGGCTGACACAGGCGTCACCCGCTCAGACCTGGCCGTGTGGCGTGACCACTTGGGTGAGCGCGGCTGCGAGCGCTTTGTGGTGCTCAACAAGATCGACATGCTGGCCGACCCGCTGCTCAGCGCCGACGTGGTGGCGGCCCAGGTGCAGCGCCAGTGCGACGACGCCGCCGCCATGTTGGGCGTCGATGCCAACCGGGTGTTCGCGCTGTCGGCCCGCCATGCGCTGACAGCACGGCTGCATGGCGACGAAACACTGCTGGCCGCCAGCGGCCTGCTGCAGCTGGAGCAGGCACTGCTCAATGAGCTGCTGCCGCAGCGCAGCCAGGTGATTGGCCGCATGGTTGAGGACGGTGTGCTGGCGCTGCAGCAGCAGGCCCTGGCCCGGCTGGCCGAGCGCCAACGCCAGCATGCCGAGCAGTTGTTCGAGCTGCGCAGCCTGCGTGGCAAGAGCACGGCGCGCTTGCAGTTGATCGGTGCCCGGCTTGAAGGCGAGGCGGCTGAATTCGAGCGCTGTGCGCCGCGTTTGTCGGCGCTGCGATCGGTGCTGCTGCGCCAGCAGCAAGCGCTGCTGGACACGCTGTCGGGCGACCGCCTGCGTGATCTGCTGCGCCAGATGCGCCAGGGCAGCCAGGGCAGCTTCTTCAAGCTGGGCTCGGCGCGCGCATTTGCCCGGCTGGGTGAGCAACTGCAGGCCAGCCTGGCCAGCACCGAGCGCGGGTTGGACGAACTGGCCCAGTTGCTGCGCGCCAGTGTGCAGCCGCTCAATGCCGACTACGGTCTGGCGTTGTCGATCCCGGTGCCACCGGCGCTCGACAGCTTTGCGCGTGAGCTGGAGCGGGTCAGCGAAGGCTACAGCCGCTATGTCGGCATCACCCAGGTCTGGCGGCTGGCGCAGCCCGATTTTCTGGAGCGTTTCTGCCGCTTGCTGCACTCGCGGGTGCGGGTGGTCTTTGAAGGTGTCGGCCATGATGTTGAGCTGTGGACCCAGGCCATCAGCGCCCAGATTGACGGCCAATTGCGAGACCGGCGCCAGGCCCTGGTGACGCGGCGTGAAGCCCATGGCCGGGTGCGCCAGGCCGAAGACGGGCTGGAGCGCAGCATTGCCGGCATCGAGTCTCTCGACTTGCAGTGCCAGCGCCTGGCGGCCCAGCTGGGCGCTGACGTTGACCGCCTGCGCCAGATGGCCGCCATGCCCAACGCCACCGGCCTGGGGGCACGGCCGTCGCACCTGCAGCTGGTGGTGAATGCGGCCAGCGTGGCGGCCTGAGGCTCGCAACGCCGGCGCGCCAGCGATGATGGCGGCATGCCGCCGCTGACCGCGTCACCAACCCGCCTGAACCCCGCCGCTGCGCCCACCGCGCTGGCCGACACGTTGATCCGCTGGCAGCGCCAGCATGGCCGGCATGGCTTGCCGTGGGTGGGCAGCCGCGACCCATACCGTGTGTGGCTGTCAGAGATCAT
>JANNMP010000126.1:0-5763 GCA_031398015.1 Burkholderiaceae bacterium | reverse complement strand
CGATCATCGGCACGGCCCTCATCGACACCGGCTCGAAGATGGACGAGGTCATCTACGAAGAGTTCAAGGGCACCGGCAACTGCGAGATCCACCTCGACCGCCGCATGGCCGAGAAGCGCGTCTACCCCTCGATCCTCATCAACAAGAGCGGCACGCGGCGCGAAGAGCTGCTGCTGAAGCCGGAGATCCTGCAGAAGAGCTGGATCCTGCGCAAGCTGCTGTACCCGATGGACGAGATCGAGGCGATGGAGTTTGTGCTCGACAAGATGAAGCAGACCAAGAACAACCTCGACTTCTTCGACATGATGCGGCGCGGCGGCTGATGACCGGCTGGCTATAATCCTGAGTTTTCCGCGCTCTGGAAAGTGCGTTGCATGGTGCAGCGTGGCTTCCAGCCCATCCAAGGGCGCACCAAAAAGGCAGGTTCAGCATGAAAGACGGCATTCACCCCAACTACCGCGACGTGTGTTTCGTGGATTTGTCCAACGGCTTCAAGTTCGTCACCCGTTCGACGGTGAACACGAAAGAGATGACCAAGATGGACGACGGCCGTGAGCTGCCGCTGGTGAAGCTGGAAACCACCAGCGAGACCCATCCGTTCTACACCGGCACGCAAAAAAGCATCGACAGCCTGGGCGGGCGGGTCGAGAAATTCCGCAACAAGTTTGCGAGCCTGGGCATCAACAAGAAGGCGGCGTCCTGAGCCGCTGAGCGCTTGCCAGCGCCGCCTGGCGCTTTGGCAACAGGGCAGCCGAGGGCTGCCCTTTTTCATGGCCGCAGCGCTTCACATGCCGCCTCCTATGATCGACCGGTGAGCCCCAAACCGAACCCTGCCCTGGTAACCCAGGACGCCGTGCGCCGCTTGCCACGGTTTGCGCTGCTGCTGTTCTGCGCCGCGTACGTGCTGCCGGGCTTGTTCGGGCGAGACCCCTGGCGTGGCGCCGAGCTGGTGGCCTTCGGCCAGATGCTGGCCATCGCCGAGGGCCGCGCACCCTGGCTGGCACCGGCGCTTGGCGGCGTGCCCACTGGCGATGCACTGCTGCCGCACTGGATCGGCGCGCTGGCCATCCGCATCGGCCAGGGCTGGCTTGACCCGGCGCTGGCCGCGCGCCTGCCGTTCACGCTGCTGCTGGTGCTGACCCTGGTGGCGGTGTGGTACGCCAGCTTCCATCTGGCGCGCAGTGATGACGCCCAGCCGCTGCCGCTGGCCTTTGGCGGCGAGGCCGCGCCGGTGGACTATGCGCGGGCGATGGCCGACGGTGCGCTGCTGCTGTTGATCGCCACGCTGGGCCTGCTGCAACTTGGCCACCAGACCACGCCCGAGCTGGCGCAACTCGCCGCCGTGGCCAGCCTGCAATGGGCACTGGCCGCCGCACCGCAGCGCGGCATTGCTGCGCGCCTGGGCGTGCTGGCGGCGTTGCCGCTGCTGGCGGCCTGCGGTGCACCGGCCATGGCGCTGGCCCTGGGCGTGTTGGCCCTGCTGCTGTGCTGGCGCACCGATGACGGCGGCATGCGCGCCCTGCGGCCCTGGGTGGCGGCGGCCACTGCGCTGGCGGCCGCTGTTGCCTGGCTTGCCGGCAGTTGGGCCTGGCGCCTGGCCGATGGCCTGGACTTGGCCTCGCTGGCGCGCCTGCTGCTGTGGTTCTTGTGGCCGGCCTGGCCGCTGGCGTTGTGGACGCTGTGGCGCTGGCGGCAGCACCTGGCCCAGCGCCATCTGGCGATTCCGCTGCTCAGCCTGGCGGTGGCCTTCACCACCTGCGTGTTGATGGACGGCTCCGACCGTGCGCTGATGTTGGGCCTGCCTGGCATCGCGGTGCTGGCGGCGTTTGCCCTGCCCACGCTGCAGCGTGGCAGCGCGGCGGCCATTGACTGGCTGTCGGTGTTTTTCTTCAGCACCTGTGCCGCTGTCATCTGGGTGTTCTACAGCGCCATGGCCACCGGCACGCCGGCACAGGCCCTGGCCACGCTGCGCCGGCTGGCGCCGGGCTTCAACAGCAGCCTGCCCTGGCTGGCCTGGGTGCTGGCGGCGCTGGCCACCGCCGCCTGGCTGGGCCTGGTGCGCTGGCGCACCGGCCGCCACCGCGCCGTGATCTGGAAGAGTGTGGTGCTGCCGGCCGGCGGTGTGGCCCTGTGCTGGCTGCTGCTGATGACGCTGTGGCTGCCGCTGCTGGACCATGGCCGCAGCAACCGGCCGCTGGCCGAGCGCCTGGTGCGGCATGTGCCGGCCGGCCGCTGCGTGGCCGTGCCGCACGCGCCGCTGTCATTGGTGGCGGCGCTTGAATTCCATGGCCAACGCCGGGTCGACGCCACGCCGGCTGCCGCCAGCGGCCCCTGCCCGGTGCTGTTGCTGGTGCTGCCGCTGCGTGGCCCCGATGTGGCCCGTGGCGCGGCGCTGGCCGCTGCCCAGCGCGCCGCCGGCTGGCAGGAAGTGGCGCGAGAGCGCCGGCCCACTGACCGCAGCGAGGCGGTGCTGGTGTTCCGCCGCAGCACCGGTTGAATCACAGCAGTCGCGCAGTCTCCCCCGTTGGCGCGGGCAGGGCTTGCACTGCCGGCAGCTGCCGCACGCGGCCGGCCGGCAGCAGCAGACGAAACCGCGAGCCCTTGCCCGGCTCGCTGTCGATGTCGAGCGCGCCGCCGTGGCGCTGCATCACATGCTTGACGATCGACAAGCCCAGGCCGGTGCCGCCGGTGTCACGCGAGCGGCTGCCGTCGACCCGGTAGAAGCGCTCGGTCAGGCGCGGCAGGTGTTCACGCGCGATGCCGATGCCGCTGTCACGCACCTCGATCTCGCCCTGGCCGTCGGCGCGTTGGGCCCAGCCGATCAACACCTGGCCGCCGGCAGGTGTGTAGCGCACCGCGTTGTTTGCCAGGTTGCACACCGCGCTGAGCAGCTCGGCCTCCTGGCCGGCCAATTCAATGCCTGGCGGCGGTGTTTCCACCTCGATGCGGTGCTGGCCGCCCGACAGCGTGCGTGCGTCGTCGGCGGCGCGCTGCAGCAGCGGCGCCAGCGCTGTCCAGCGGTCGGCCGGCGGCCGGGGCCCACCTTCGAGCTGGGCCAGTTGCAGCAGGTCAGACACCAGCACCTGCATGCGGTCGGTCTGCTGCTGCATCAGCGTGATCACCCGCGTGCGCTCGGCGCTGCTCAGCGGCAGGCTGGCCATGGTTTCGACAAAGCCAGCCAGCACCGTCAGCGGCGTGCGGATCTCGTGCGACACATTGGCCACGAAGTCACGCCGCATCGCGTCGGCGCGCAGGCGCTCGGTCACGTCCTGCGTGATCACCAGCTTCTGGCCCTGGCCGTAGCCACGCACCACCACCTGCAAGCTGCCCTGCCCGCCCGGTGCGGCCAGGGTGATCGGCTCACGCCAGGCACCGGCTTGCAGATACGCCACGAAGGCCGGCATGCGCACCAGGTTGGTCACCGGCTGGCGCAGATCGCGCTGGGCGTCGAGGCCCAGGTGGTCGGCGGCCACGGCGCTGCACCAGGCGATCTGGTCGTCGGCATCGAGCAGCAACACGCCATTGGGCGAGGCTTCGATCGCCGACAGAAATTCATCCAGCCGCTGGTTCTCGGCTGCCAGCGCCTGTTCGCGGCTGCGCAGTGCACGCTCGATGCGGTAGCCCAGCTCGCCCCACAGGCCGGCGTCGCGTGGGGCGTCACCATGCTGGCCGTCGCGCAGCCAGCGCACCAGGTGGCCGGCGCGCCAGGCATCACGCAACAGCACCAGGCCGACACCGGTGGCTGCACCGAGCACGGCGCCAACCGCAGGCGCGCGCAGCAGCGAGCCCAGCAACACACCCACGGCACCACCCAGGCTGATGGCCAACAGCGATGCCAGCAGGCGCGGCAGCAACCAGGCCATGGTGCGCTAGGCCGATTGCGACATCAGGCTTGCAGTGCGCTCACGTGCTGGGTCAGCCGGTAACCGGCGCCGCGCACGGTTTCCACCATGCCGGCGGCCTGGCCCGGCGCCAGCGCCTCACGCAGGCGCTTGACATGCACGTCCACCGTGCGCTCTTCGATGAACACATGGTCACCCCACACCCGGTCGAGCAGTTGGGCACGGCTGTGCACACGTTCAGGGTGGGTCATCAAGAAGTGCAGCAGGCGGAACTCGGTCGGGCCCATCTTGAGATCGACGTCAGCGCCACCGGTGCGGCGGCTGATGCGCCGGGTGGATGGGTCCAGCCGCAGGCCAGCCACTTCCACCACGTCAGCCAGCGCCTCGGGCGCCTTGCGCCGCAGCACGGCGCGGATGCGCGCCATCAGCTCGTTGGTGGAAAACGGCTTGGCCAGGTAGTCATCGGCGCCGGCGTCCAGCCCCGCCACGCGGTCAGCCTCTTCGCCACGCGCGGTGAGCATGATGACCGGCAGCTCACGGGTGCGTTCGCTGGCGCGCCATTGCCGCGCCAGCGCCAGTCCCGACTGGCCGGGCAGCATCCAGTCCAGCAGCACCAGGTCGGGCAGCACCGCGTCGATGGCGCGCTGGGCTTGTTCGGCGCTGGCCGCCAACGTCACCTGGTGGCCGGCATGGCGCAGGTTGATGGCGATCAACTCGGCGATCGCGGCTTCGTCTTCCACCACCACGATTCGGCTCATGCGGTTCTCCTGCAATCAGCGCACAAGGTCTTGCACCGTGTCCACCGGGTTGTGACGCACATCGGTGCCCTTGACGATGTAGATGATCTGCTCGGCCAGGTTCTTGGCGTGGTCACCCACACGCTCGATGGCCTTGGCCACGAACACCAGGTCAATGGCCGACGAGATGGTGCGCGGGTCTTCCATCATGTAGGTGATCAGCTTGCGTATCAGGCCGTCGAACTCCTGGTCGATCTGGTCGTCGTGGCGCAGCACGTCCACTGCTGCCTCGATGTCCAGACGCGCAAAGGCGTCCAGCACCTTGCGCAATTGCTTGGTGGCGAGTTCGCACTCATGGTTGAGGTCACTCACCGGCAGGCGCATGCGGGTGGACACGCCCGAGTTCAGCAGCCGCTGCACGGTGCGGGCGATGCGCGCGGCCTCGTCACCGATGCGCTCCAGGTTGGCGATGGTCTTGGACACCGCGATCAGCAGGCGCAAATCACGCGCGGTGGGCTGGCGGCGCGCAATGATGGTCGACAGATCGCGGTCGATCTCCATCTCCATCGCGTTGACGCGCTCCTCGACCTTCAGCACCTGGTCGGCCACATCGCCGCTGAATGTCGACAGTGCGTACACCGCCTGCGCCACCTGGCTCTCCACCAGGCCGCCCATCTCCAGCACACGCGTGGAGATGCCGGACAACTCGTTGTCGAACTGGGTCGAGAGGTGTTTGTCAGTCATGGCAACCCTTTGAGATCACCCGAACCTGCCGGTGATGTAGTCCTCGGTGTCCTTGCGCCTGGGCTTGGTGAACACCTCGTTGGTGGGGCCGAACTCGATCAGGTCGCCCAGGTACATGTAGGCGGTGTAATCGCTGCAACGCGCCGCCTGCTGCATGTTGTGGGTGACGATCAGCACGGTGTAGTCGCTCTTCAGTTCGTGGATCAGCTCCTCGATCTTGCCGGTGGAGATCGGGTCGAGTGCCGAACAGGGTTCGTCGAGCAGCAGGACCTCGGGCTTGATCGCGATGCCACGCGCACTGCACAAGCGCTGCTGCTGCCCGCCCGACAGGCCCGAGCCGCTTTGCCCCAGTTTGTCCTTGACCTCGTTCCACAAGGCCGCCTTCTTCAGCGCCCACTCCACCCGCTCGTCCATCTCGACGCGCGGCAGGCTCTCGAACA
>JANNMP010000370.1:0-7256 GCA_031398015.1 Burkholderiaceae bacterium | reverse complement strand
CGCCCACACCCTGCTCGGGCGCGGCATCGGGCCGCATGTCGGGCACGTCGGCGCCACCGGCCCAGCTGCTGCCGCTCCAGGCCAGGTACTTGCGGCTGGGGTCCCAGGGCTTGCCCGCCGCATCCGCGCTGGCGCGGTTGTGGAGGATGCGCCGGTTGGCCGGCCAGGCGAAGCCCCAGTTGGCATACACGCCCAGGCCCGAGGGGTCGCTGTTGTCGCGCCGGGCGGTGAGGTTGCCCGCCTGGCTCCAGCTGCCGCAGTAGATCCAGTTGCCGCAACTGGTGGAACCGTCATCACGCAGCAAGGCAAAGCCGGGCAACTGCTCTCCGGCCTTGACCAGTGGCGTGGGCGCGACCGCCGGTGCTGCTGGTGTTGTGGGTGCCCCCGCCCCCGCCGGCAAGGCGCCGGCCACCGTCGCCGCCGGTGCAGCCGCTGGCAGCGCAAACACATCGGCCAGCGCCTTGCCGTTGATCTCGCGCAGCACCTCGGCGGGGCTGGGCGAGTTGGCGTTGATGTAGGGCCAGCTCAGCGCGGCAATCGGCTCGGGCAGGGCACCACCGTCCTTGGCATACAGGCCACGCAGCTTGACGAACAGCCGCGACATGATCTCGGAATCGGTCTTGGCTTCGCCCGGTGGATCGACCGCTTTTTCCTTCCAGGCGATCACCCGGCTGGAGTTGGTGAAGGTGCCCGCCTCCTCGGCAAAGCAGGTGGCGGGAAAGCGGAACACCTCGGTGGCGATCTTGGTGGGGTCGACATCGTTGAGCGGGCCGAAGTTCTTCCAGAATTCGCCGGTCTCGGTTTCCAGCGGGTCCATCACCACCAGGAACTTCAGTTTGGCCAGGGCCTGCGACAGCTTCTTCTTGTTGGGCACGGCCGCCAGCGGGTTGAAGCCTTGGCACAGGAAACCGTTCATCTTGCCCTGGTGCATGCGCTCGAACATGGCCAGGATGTCGTAGCCGGTGTCGCGCTTGGGCAGACAGTCGTACGCGAAATCATTGTCCTTGGTGGCCGCGGCACCGTAGTACGCCTTCATCAGGCTGGTGTTCCACTTGGCAAAGTTCTGGGTGAAGGCCATCTGCCCCGGGCGCAGCGGCTTGCCGGTGCGCGCGGCCAGGAAGGTGGCGCGGTCGACATCGGCGTCGGTGGGCGCGCTCTGGTAGCCCGACAGCACCTCGGAGTAGGCGCACATGTCGGTGATGCCCTGCACATTGGCATGGCCGCGCAGCGCGTTGATGCCACCACCCGGGCGGCCCATGTTGCCCAGCAGCAGCTGGATCATGGCCATGGTGCGGATGTTCTGGCTGCCCACCGAGTGCTGGGTCCAGCCCAGCGCGTAGCAGATGGTCATCACCTTGTCGGTGGCGGCCGTGGCGGCCAGCATCTCGCACACCTTCAGGAACTGGCCCTGGGGCGTGCCGGTGATCTTGCTCACCAGCTCGGGCGTGTAGCGCGCGTAGTGCTTCTTCATCTGCTGGAAGACACACTGCGGGTTCTGCAGGCTGTCGTCCACCTTGACAAACCCGTCCTCACCCATCTGGTAGCCCCAGCTGGCCTTGTCGTAGCTGCGCTTGGCCTCGTTGTAGCCGCTGAAGAAGCCGTTGTCGAAGCTGTACCCGTCCTTGACCAGGAAACTGGCGTCGGTGTTGAGCTTGACGTAATCAAGGTGGATCTTGTCGCTGCTCAACAGGTGGTTGATGACACCGGCCAGGAAGGCGATGTCGGTGCCCACGCGGATGGGGGCGTAGTAATCCGCCACCGCCGCCGTGCGCGTGAAGCGCGGGTCGACCACGATCAGCTTGGCCTTGCGATGCTGCATGGCCTCGGTCACCCACTTGAAACCGCAGGGGTGCGCTTCGGCGGCATTGCCGCCCATGACAAGAACGAGGTCGGTATTCTTGATATCGGTCCAAGAATTCGTCATCGCTCCACGACCGAAAGTCGGGCCCAGACTGGACACCGTCGGCGCATGTCAGATGCGTGCTTGTGTATCGAGAGTGACGATCCCCAGGCTGCGCGCCACCTTGACGCTGAGATAACCGGATTCGTTGGACGAGGCCGACGAGATCAGGAAGCCGGTGGTGTTCCAGCGGTTCACCGTCACGCCCTTGTCGTTGGCCTTGATGAAGTTGGCGTCGCGGTCGGCCTTCATGTGCTTGGCCACGCGGGTGAGTGCGTCGTCCCAGGAGATGCGCTTCCACTCATTGCTGCCGGGCTCGCGCACCTGGGGCACCTTCACCCGGTCTTTCGACTGGATCATGTCCATCACGCCGGCGCCCTTGGGGCACAGCGTGCCGCGGTTGACGGGGTTGTCGGGGTCGCCTTCAACGTGGATGATGGTGGCCTTGACGTTCTTGGCCCTGTCGCCCAGCGTGTACATGATCAGCCCGCAGCTGACCGAGCAGTACGGGCAGGTGCTGCGCGTCTCGGTGGTGCGCGCCAGCTTGAAGCTGCGCGTCTCGGCCAGCGCGGCAGTGGGCGAAAAGCCCATCGCCACCAGGCTGGATCCCACCAGCCCGGCACCACTGGCGCGGAGGAATCCTCTGCGGTTCATGTCCATTGTTTGATCTCCTGGGGCATGGCGCCCGGTCAAGATGCGGCGTGCCACCCGGCACGCCCGCCTTGGATTTGACATGCTCACAAGGGGCGCCCGCCTCCGGTGATCCCCTATGAAATGCCGTGGACAAGTACGCAGGCGGCGGCTTGCGACCGTTTGTCGTGCTGGGTGGGGGAGTCAGGCCATGGGCTGGCGCCAGACTGTCGTCCACGGCGTCGGGTCAGCGACAGGCCCGCCACATGTCATCCAGGCAACAGACCGCGTGGCACGAGGCTGGCACCGTGGCGGCCTGGCTTGCCTGCCTGGCCTGCCTGCTTGACCTGCGCGGTGTACCGGCCCCCGCGTGATGCCCCGGCCCAGCCATCCGTCGCCAACCGGTTGCCAACCGGTTGCCAACCCATCCCCTACTGGAGGATTGCCATTGCGCGACCACCGCAGGTTCTGCAGTAACGGTGCCAGTACCGATCCATCACGCCTGGCCCCGTGCCGGTGATGCGGGCAGCCGGCGCCGGTCGCCCGCCCCGCCTCTGGCGCGCCTTCGGCCTGTTGGCCGTGGTGGGTGCTGCTGCCGTGGTGCCGCTGTTTGCATCCGACTTCCAGCTGTTTCGGCTCACCAACATCCTGATCTACGCCATTGCGCTGCTGGGGATGAACATCCTGGTCGGCTACAACGGCCAGATCTCGCTGGGCCACGGTGCGTTCTATGCCATTGGTGCCTACACCGCAGCGCTGCTGATCGCGCATGCCGGCGTGGCGCATTGGGTGGCCGTGCCGGTGGCCGGCCTCGTCTGCCTGGGGGTGGGCTTTCTCTTCAGCCTGCCCTTGCTGCGCCTGTCGCCGGTGCATCTGGCGATGGCCACCTTTGCCGTGGGCATGGTGCTGCCGAGCATCGCCAAGTGGAAATGGCTGGAGCCCTGGACCGGTGGTGGACAGGGCTTGGGCATCAACAGCCCGGCGGTGCCATTCGGGCTGCCGCTGAGTTTTGACCAATGGCTCTACCTGCTGGCATTGCTGACCTTGGCGCTGGCCTTGCTGCTGGCAGCCAACCTGCTGCGCGGGCGTGTCGGGCGTGCGGCCATCGCCATCCGTGACCATCCCATCGCGGCCCAGTCGATGGGCGTGGACACGGTGTTCTACAAGGCGGCGATCTTCGGCATCAGCGCCATGCTGACCGGCATCGCCGGGGCGCTGGCGGCGCTGTCGTTTCGCTACATCGCGCCGGGCTTGTTCGGCATCTTCGTGTCGTTCGGCTTTCTGATCGGCATCGCGGTGGGCGGGCTCGGATCGATTGGCGGCGCCCTCTATGGCGCGATCTTCCTGCAGTACATCTTTCTGGTGGTCGGCGTCACGGCAAGCGCGTTGCAGACCTCCAACGCACCGCTGATCTACGGCGTGGTGTTGATCCTGTTCCTGTGCCTGTGTCCGCATGGCATTGCGGGCCTGGTCAAGCGCGGTGGCGATTGGCTGCGCCGCGTGAGGGCGCGCCACCGGCAGGCTGGGCGCGCTTGAGCGCCGCGCCCGCGCCAGCCGCTGCGCGGCCTTGGCCGACATGGCCGACGCAGGCGGCGGGCAGCTGGCCCGGATTCAGCTGACAGCCCATTGGCCATCGCAGGGTGCATCGGCGATGGCCAGGCGAGGGGGTCGTTGCCTGCGATTGAAGCCCGCGCTTGAGTCGTTTGGCGGCCGACTGACCTGATGCTCAGGTTTGCTTCAACCAGGCCCGCGGCGATGCACCCGCCACCTGTGAGAACGCCCGTGAAAATGCCGCCGGGCTGGTGTAGCCCAGGTCGTCACTGACCACCTTCACCGACGCGCCGGCCTGCAGCCTGGCCTGCGCCAGTGACACACGCCAGCGCAGCAGGTACTCGCCCGGCGCCGTCCCCACCGTTGCCTTGAATTCAGCAGCAAACGCGCTGCGCGACATGCCGGCTGTGTCAGCCATGGCCTGCAGTGACCAGCGCTGGCCTGGCGTCTCATGCACGCCGGTCAGCGCGCGCGCCAGCTTGGGGTGGGCCAGCCCGGCCAGCAGACCTGGCTGAACGCTGCCTTCAGCCGGGTGGTCGAGCAGCCAGCGCAGCATCTGCAGCAGCAACACCTCAAACAGCAAGTCGGCCAGCAGGCGCTGCCCGCAACGCACACGCTCGGTCTCGGCAAACAGCAACTGCAGGGTCTGGTCAATGCCGTGCACATCGCTGATGCGCAGCGCCACAACCGGGGGCAGCACCTGCAGCAGCGGGTGCCCGATGCCGCCGTCGAAATCAAGCGTGGCACATACGAAGTCGCTGCCGTCCTGGGGTGCGGTGTGGAAGCCGTGCTGCAGCGGCCGTGGGTAGAACAGCAGCGTCGGCTCTGACAGCGTCAGCCTGCGCGGCGCACCGCTGCGGGCGCGGTGCGTCACCACCATCCCGCCGCGCCGCAGCACATGCAAAAACGCTCGGCCCGGCTTGGCGTCGAAGTGCGTGAGACCACACAGCGGTCCGGCATGGAACAAGTGCGCCCGCACCCGAAAGCGCTCCAGCAGCGCCGACAAGCGGTCAACAGCGGGTGGCGAACTCAATGCGGTGGGCATGGCTGCATTGGACGAATGGCAATGTTTTGAGGATGATATGCGCCCAATGTGATGGCCCAGCCGCCCAAACTGCCGGCCTGCCCCAGCCACAGGAGGTCCACAGCGCCAATCAGACCGTTTCAGCGCCATGCCACGCGCGGCGGCCGAGTGTCAGCCACACGCCGCCGCCACGTTGACCAACCCACCAGGTTCACTCACCACGTTCAACCACCATGAAAGCACACCATGAACCGCGTCCCCCTCATTGACCGTGCCAACACCAGCGCCGACCGCAAGGCCCTGCTCGATCAGATCCACGGCGCCTTTGGTGCCACACCCAACATGTTCCGCGCCGTTGCCAACTCACCGGCCGCATTGCAGAGCATGTGGGCGTCGTTCGGCGCGCTGGGTGCCGGCACGCTGGGCGCCAAGCTCGGCGAATTGATTGCCGTGGCCGTGGCCGACCGCAATGCCTGCGGCTACTGCCTGGCCGCGCACACCGCGCTGGGCAAGAAGGCCGGCGCCAGCGCCGATGCGCTGGCCGCCGCCCAGGCCGGCGAGGCCGCTGACGCCAAGACCCAGGCCGCGCTGCGCTTCGCGCTGAAGCTGGTCAACGACCGTGCGCAGGTCAGTGACGCCGATGTGCAGCGCCTGCGCGACGTCGGCTTCAGCGACGAGGCGGTGGTTGAAATCCTGGCCCATGTGGCGCTGAACCTGTTCACCAACTATGTGAACGTCGCCTTCGCCGTGCCGCTGGATTTTCCGGCGGTGCCGCTGCGCCGCGCGGTCTGACCCGGCTGCAGCCGTGTCTTGGAGAACCGCATGAACCAAAGCCACTTGCCCTTGCCCTTGCCACCATGGCGTGTCAGCCGCTGGTTCAACACGGCGCAGCCGATCACGCTGGACGCGCTGCGCGGCCGGGTGGTGGTGGTGCATGCGTTCCAGATGCTTTGCCCGGCTTGTGTGGCCCACGGCCTGCCACAGCTTGAAACACTGCGCCAGACCTTCAGCGAGGATCAAGTGGCCGTGGTCGGCCTGCACACCGTGTTTGAGCACCACCAGGTGATGGGCGCCGAGGCGCTGCAGGCCTTCATCCATGAGTACCGGCTGGGTTTTCCGATCGGCATCGACGAAGCCGACCCGCACAACCCGGTGCCGCTGACGATGGCGGCCTGGGGCCTGCAGGGCACGCCCAGCCTGGTGGTGCTGGACCGGCAGGGGCGGCTGCAGTGCAAGCACTTCGGCCGGCTTGACGACATGGCCCTTGGTGCCGTGCTGGGGCAACTGCTGGCGCAGCCGCAGGTGCAGCCGCAGGTGCAGCAACCACCGGCGTCAGCGATTCAGGACAGCGAATAAACGCCATGCTCGGACGGCGCCTGTGCGGCCAGCTTCACTGGCGGATGTGGCGTCAACGCACACGCATGAATCGGGGGGCTCACGCCAGTCACCGCCGGCCGGCATGATCGTCACCCCGAGGATGGCGGCTTGTTGCAGGCCTTGCGCCGGCGCTGCGGCCACCATCTGCATGCAAACCGAAGGAGGTTCCTTGATGAAAACGAGGCCCACCAGCCTGCTGCTGGCCCTGGCCGCAGCGGCAGCCACCTTGCCGCTGCAAGCGCAGGTGCCGCCGACGGCCGCCGAGGCGGCCGCTTACCCCGCCCTGCATGCGGCGGCGCACCGGGGCGATGTGGCCGCCATCGGGCGGCTGGCGGCTGACAAGGCGGCGCTGGAATCACGCGACAGCGCCGGCCGCACACCCTTGCATGTGGCCACGTTTGCGCGCCAGCACCAGGCGGTGCAAGCCTTGCTGCAGGCCGGCGCCAACCACGCGGCATTCGAACAAGGCCGCTATGACGCCGTGACCATCGCCGCCGTGGCCGACGATGAAGACACGCTGCGTGTGCTGCTGGCCGCCGGCGCCAGCGCCAAGCTCACCACCAGCCGCTACGACGGCACGGCGCTGATTGCCGCCGCGCACCTGGGCCACAGTGGCGTGGTGCGCCAGCTCATCGCAGCCGGCGCGCCGCTGGACCATGTCAACAACCTGCACTGGACGGCGCTGATCGAAGCGGTGGTGCTCGGCGACGGCAAGGCGCGGCACCAGGCGGTGGTCGCAGCGCTGCTCGAGGCGGGCGCGAGCACCTCGCTAGC
>JANNMP010000335.1:0-1775 GCA_031398015.1 Burkholderiaceae bacterium | reverse complement strand
ATAGTCGTCTGCCGTCTTCAACCGCGCCAGGCTGACCAGCGCGCCGGGGTTGCGGAACACCGATTGCGTGATGTCGTCGACCAGCGGCGCACAGCGCTCGGCCTGCAGCGCGCGGCCCAGCCGGGCCTCGGCAAACAGCTGTGTCACCGCCTCGCGTGCGCGCTGGCACAGCCGCGCGGCCTGCCGCAGTTCATCGGCCATGGCCACCCGGGGTGGGCGTGCGGCGGGTGGCGGCCCGGCTGGTGGATCGGGCGCTGCCGCGCCAGGCTCGGCCAACGCCGGGCTGGCTGGCAGTGCAGCGGCGTGCACGTCCAGCCCACGGCTCAAGTCGATCCAGCAGTCGCGCACCGGGCTGTCCAGCAGGCGCTGCAGGTCGGCGCGATCTTTCAGCACGAAGCGCGACTTCCAGAACGGGTGGTCCAGCCAGTCGCCTTCCAGCGCATGCAGGTGCATGCCCAGGCGCAACTGCGCAACAGGGATCTTCTTCAGCGCATGCTCGGCCATGTGGAGGTGGATTGTGTTGGCGCCAACGCATCGGCATTGCGCCGAATACAGGCGTAAAAAAGCCGCTGCAAGGCAGCGGCTGGTGCGTTGGCTGTGCGCGCGGCGCGGTCAGCGGAAGCGGCTTTGCGGCACCACTCTCAGCTCACCGGGCAACGCGCCCAGGTACTGCGCCACTTGCTTGAGTTCGGCGTTGCTGAAGGTCAGCTTCTTCTTGCCGTCGGCCTCTTGCACCACCTGGGCACGCATGCTGGCGTTGGCGCGGCCCACATGCGGGTTGTTGTCGGTGTGGTAGGCCTTGAGCGACGCCAACAGGTAGTCGGGATATTGGCCGGCCAGGCGCGGATAGGACGGGTCCAGCGGGGTGCTGAAGTTGGCGCCGTGGCAGGCCACGCAGGCGGCCATGCGGTCTTTCAGCGCGTCAGGCACCGGCGTGGCCAGCGCGGCGGGCGCGGGGCTGGCCTGGTCTTTGCCGTGTTGCGCGTAGTAGGCGCCCAGGTCGGCCATGTCCTGCTCGGTCAGCGACGCTGCGATGCCACGCATGGTGGGGTGCTTGCGGTCGCCCTTCTGGTAGGCCACCAACGAGGCCACGATGTACTTGGCGCCTTGGCCCGAAATCTTGGGCACCTTGTAGACCTCGGGGAAGCTGGCCTGGTAGCCGACGATGCCGTGGCAGCCGATGCACATCGCTGCCTTGCTGGCACCTTTGGCGGCATCACCCACCGGGCCCTGGGCCAGTGCCGGTGTGGTCAGACTGGCCAGCGCCAGCAGCGAGAAAATCAAGGTGAACGCTTTGGTCATGTCTGGCGGGCTGGGTGGATCACGGGAGGTGACGGGCCAAGGGTGGGCCGGGAAACGCCGGCCGTCATCCGGGAGACTTTTGATTATAGGGGCCACCCTTATACTGAAATTGCCCTGCTGCAGCCTGCTGGCTTCGGTCTTCAACCACCCTTTGCTTCGGCCTGCACCGGCCGCACCACGCCATGAAGTTCCAAGGTTCGGACAACTACGTTGCCACGCAGGACTTGATGCTGGCGGTCAACGCCGCCATCACGCTGAAGCGCCCGCTGCTGGTCAAGGGTGAGCCCGGAACCGGCAAGACCATGCTGGCCGAAGAAGTGTCGGCCGCGCTTGGCATGCCGCTGCTGCAGTGGCATGTGAAGAGCACCACCAAGGCCCAGCAGGGCCTGTATGAATACGACGCGGTGAGCCGGCTGCGCGACAGCCAGCTGGCTGACGCCGAAAGTTCGTTGAAAGTGCGCGACATCCGCAAC
>JANNMP010000267.1:0-3143 GCA_031398015.1 Burkholderiaceae bacterium | reverse complement strand
CAAGGCCATCGTGGCGCTGACCGAATCGGGCAGCACGGCGCTGTGGATGAGCCGGCACAACATCCATGTGCCGATCTTCGGCCTCACATCCAAGCCCGGCTCACAGGCCCGCATGGCGCTGTACCGCAATGTGCGCCCGCTGCTGATGCCGGCCCACAGTGACCGTGACAAGGCGCTGGCCGAGGCCGAGCAGGTGCTGGTGGCGCGCGGCGTGCTGCGCCCCGGCGACACCTACGCCATCACCTGCGGTGAGCCGATGGGCTACCCGGGCGGCACCAACATGCTCAAGGTGTGCCGGGTGGCCTGAAGCGCCGCGCCGGCGTGGCGCTGCGGGGGTGCCTGGGCGGGGGTCGGCCGATACAATCTGCTGGGTTACAACGCGGTTTCATGGCCCGCCGCGCGGCGCCCCCACACCCACTGCCCAGGATTCACCATGCCACTCGTCTCGATGCGCCAGTTGCTGGACCATGCCGCCGAAAACGGCTATGGCATCCCGGCCTTCAACGTCAACAACCTGGAGCAGGTGCAGGCGGTGATGACTGCCGCCGCCGAGGTGGACGCGCCGGTGATCCTGCAGGCCAGCGCTGGCGCGCGCAAATACGCTGGCGAGCATTTCATCAAGCACCTGATCCAGGCCGCCACCGAGGCCTGGCCCCATGTGCCGCTGGTGATGCACCAGGACCACGGCCAGAGCCCGGCCATCTGCCAGGGCGCGATCGACCTGGGCTTTGGCTCGGTGATGATGGATGGCTCATTGCGCGAAGACGGCAAGACCCCGGCCTCGTTTGACTACAACATGCAAGTCACCCGCAAAGTGGTGGACATGGCCCACAAGGTGGGTGTGACGGTGGAAGGCGAACTGGGTTGCCTGGGCAACTTGGAAACCGGTGACGCCGGCGAGGAAGACGGCATCGGCGCCGAGGGCAAACTGAACCACAGCCAGATGCTGACCGACCCGGAGGAGGCGGCCGTGTTTGTCAAGGCCACCCAGCTGGACGCGCTGGCGATTGCCATCGGCACCAGCCATGGCGCCTACAAGTTCAGCCGCAAACCGACTGGCGACATCCTGGCCATCGGGCGGGTCAAAGACATCCACAAGCGCATCCCCAACACCCATTTGGTGATGCACGGCTCGTCATCGGTGCCTGCAGAATTGCTGGCCATCATCAACCGCCACGGCGGCAAGATGAAAGAGACCTTCGGCGTGCCGGTCGAAGAGATTCAGGAAGCCATCAAGCATGGCGTGCGCAAGATCAACATCGACACCGACATCCGCCTGGCAATGACCGCTGCGGTGCGCAAGTTTCTGGCCGAGAACCCCGAGAAGTTTGACGCGCGTGAATGGTTGAAACCTGCGCGCGAAGCCGCCAAGGCCATTTGCCAGCAGCGCTATGTGCAGTTTGGCTGCAGTGGCCAGGGCAGCAGGATCAAGCCGATCCCGATGGCCACCGTGGCCCAGCGTTATGCCAGCGGTGAGCTGGCGCAGCTGGTGACCTGAGCGCCCCGCACACCGCCAACAACGGCCCGGCTGCCCTGCGCAGCCGGGCCGTTTGCATTGCCGCGCACAGGCCTGCAGAACACCCCCGTGGGCACAATGGGTGCAACCCCAACGCCCACCCACGGACACCAGCATGCCCAGCGACAACACCGTCTTCGAAACCCGGTTGCACTCTCTGCCCTTGCTGGCGCGTGGCAAGGTGCGCGACAACTACGCGGTGGGTGGCGAGCGCATGCTGATGGTGGCATCCGACCGCATCTCGGCGTTCGACGTGGTGATGGGCCAGCCCATCCCCGGCAAGGGCGCGCTGCTGACACAGATGGCGCTGTTCTGGTTCAACAAGCTGGCCCATGTGGTCCCCAACCACCTGACCGGCGAGGCGCCCGAAAGCGTGGTGGCGAGCGACGAAGTGGCGCAGGTGGCTGGCCGGTCGATGCTGGTGAAGCGGCTCAAACCGCTGCCGGTCGAGGCGGTGGTGCGTGGCTACCTGGCCGGATCGGGTTGGAAGGAATATCAGCAGAACAGCGCCGTGTGCGGCGTGGCGCTGCCACTAGGCTTGCAAAACGCCAGCCGCCTGCACCGACCCATCTTCACACCGGCCACCAAGGCCGAGGCGGGCGCACACGACGAGAACATCCGCTTCGAGCAGATGGCGGCATTGATCGGCCCCGACCTGGCCGCCCGTGTGCGCGACACCGCGATCCAGCTCTACACCGAAGCCGCCGCGTTCGCGCTGTCACGCGGCATCATCATTGCCGACACCAAATTCGAATTCGGCCTCGACCGCGACGGCACGCTGACGCTGATGGATGAGATATTGACACCCGACTCCTCGCGCTTCTGGCCGTTGGACCAATACCAAGAGGGCAACAACCCGCCGAGTTATGACAAGCAGTACCTTCGGGATTGGTTGGAGGCAGTGCGAGTGGATGGTGTGGCTTGGGACAAGAAGGCGCCTGCGCCGGAGTTGTCGGAGGAGGTTGTTGTCAAGACATCGAATGTTTACCGAGTCGCAATAGAACGCTTGAAAGGAGATTAGTCATGGATTCGAGATTGCTCAATAATCTTAACGCGCAGGCTAGAGGCACCCGTGACCCTGTGATTTGGGCCAAGGCTGTGTGTCGGGCAGCATCACATTTTGCGGCCCACGGCAAAACAGAAGAAGCCCTGACCGCAATCGGCGTGGTAAGAGGTCAATTTGGAAAGGATCTCCATTTTGATATAGCCTCGTGGCTTATGCTCGCTGAAGGCGTACTTCACTACTTCAAGGCGCAGATTCCTGAGGCCTATGATCGAACGAGGCGAGCATATGGCCTTGCAATTGCTTTGAGAAATAACTCAGCATTTCCAAGCTGCGCCGCATGGATGGCACATCTGGAATTCAACGCTGGAAAATTTGATGATATGGCTCAGCACCTTGGGGAGGCATTGACGACCGCAGAGGACGCGGATCATCAAGCTATTGCAAGAGCGTCACTTGTGCTCGCGACCGCTTACCACATCGCTGGTGCTTGTCCGCTTATGTGACTTGCGAGGGCAGCGAGATGCCAGAAACAGCGTTTTTAAACGCATTGGCGCAGCGCACGGGCTGCCAACTGCTCATCGACGTGAATAACATCTACGTCAATGCGCTGAATGATCAAAT
>JANNMP010000157.1:0-7742 GCA_031398015.1 Burkholderiaceae bacterium | reverse complement strand
CACTGGCAGCACATTGAGTACGCTGGTTTGTTGCGGCGCCGCGCGGGCGACGCTGACATCACGCGCCAGCACCCGCGCCCGCACCGCCGCACCAGGGGCCGCTGCCGTGCCGGCCACCCACAGCAGGCCACCGGCAAAACGCAGGCGTGTCAGGCCATAGGCCGCGTCATGTGCGTCCACCGTGGCGCTGAGCACCACGCCGGCATCGTCTTGCTGCGCCAGCGGCAGGTCCAAGCGGCCCAGCACCTGCTGCAGCGGCCCCACCGCCAACACCCGGCCGGCGTCCAGCAGCACCAGGTGGTCGGCCAGGCGCGCCACTTCGTCGAGTACATGGGTCACGTACAGGATCGGCAGCGCCAGGCTGCGGTGCAGGCGTTCCAGGTACGGCAGGATTTGCGCCTTGCGCGCGGCGTCCAGCGCCGCCAGCGGCTCGTCCAGCAGCAGCAGTTGCGGCCCGGTGGCCAGCGCACGGGCAATCGCCACGCGCTGGCGCTCACCGCCCGACAGCGTGGCCGGTGCGCGCTGCAGCAGCGCACCGATGCCCAGCAGCTCGATCACCGCATCCAGCGCCACGGCTGGCGCTGCGCTGGCGCTGCGGCGCTGGCCATAGGCCAGGTTGGCGGCCACGCTCAAGTGCGGGAACAGCGCCGCCTCCTGGATCACATAGCCCAGCGGCCGCCGGTGCGTGGGCAGCCACTGGCGCTGGGCGTCGTCTTGCCACACCACATCACCCAGCGCCACCCGGCCGCGGGCCCGGTCGAGCCCGGCCACGGCGCGCAGCAGCGTGGTCTTGCCGCAGCCCGAGGCGCCAAACACGGCCGTGATGCCCTGGGCCGGCAACTGCAGGTCCACGTCCAGCGTGAAGCCCGGCCGCGCCAGTTGCAGCGTGGCGCTGATCACCGTGCCGGCCCGCTGCCGTCTGGCCGCGCCCGGTTGGCGGCGTACAAGACCAGCAGCACCAGCAGCGCAAACACCACCATGGCGGCGGCCAGGCGGTGGGCCTGGGCAAATTCGGCGGCCTCCACATGCTCGAACACCGCCACCGACATCACCCGCGTCTGGCCCGGGATGTTGCCGCCGATCATCAGCACCACGCCGAACTCACCCACCGTGTGGGCAAAGCCCAGCACGCTGGCGGTCAGCAACCCCGGCCGGGCCAGCGGCAGGGCGACGGTGAAGAAGCGGTCCAGCGGCGACGCGCGCAGCGTGGCGGCGGCCTCCAGCGTGCGCTCGGGGATGGCCTCGAAGGCCTGCTGCAGCGGCTGCACCACGAACGGCAATGAGTAGATGACCGAGGCCACCACCAGCCCGGCAAAGGTGAACGGCAGCCGCCCCAGCCCCAGCCACTGCGTGGCCTGGCCCACCGGCCCTTGCGGCCCCATCAGCAGCAGCAGGTAAAAGCCGATCACCGACGGCGGCAGCACCAGCGGCATGGCCACCAGGGACGCCGCCAGCGGCTTGATGGCCGAGCGTGTGCGCGCCAGCCACCAGGCCAGCGGCGTGCCCAGCAGCAGCAGCAGCACGGTGCTCAAGCCCGCCAGTTGCGCTGTGAGGCGCACGGTGGTCCAGGTGGCGGCGTCCATCGTGCTGGCGGCGCTAGACGCTGTAGCCGTGGCGCTGGATCAGCGCCTGCGCAGCGGGCGTCTTCAGATAGGCCAGCAGCGCCGCAGCCGCCGGGTTGTTCTGGCCCGGCTTGAGCAGCACCGCGTCCTGGCGAATCTGGGCATGCAGCGTGGCCGGCACACGCCAGAACGAGCCGCTGGCCGGCTTGTCGGGCGCCTTGTCCGGATCGATCACCTGCGACAGTGCCACGAAGCCCAGCTCGGCATTGCCGCTGACCACAAACTGGTAGGCCTGGGCAATGCTTTCACCGACCACCAGCTTGGGCGCCAGGCGCGCGTGCTGGCCACGCGCCTGCAGCACCTGCATGGCGGCCTGGCCATACGGCGCCAGCTTGGGGTTGGCAATCGCCAGCTTGCTGAAGCTGCCACTGGCCAGCACCGCGCCCTGGTCGTCCACCAGGCCCGGCTGTGCGCTCCACAGCACCAGCGCGCCGATGGCGTAGGTGAAGCGGCTGCCGGCGACCGCATGGCCTTCGGTCAGCAGCCGCTGCGGCGTCTCGTCGTCGGCGGCCAGCAGCACCTCGAACGGCGCGCCGTTGACGATCTGGCTGTAGAAGCGGCCGGTGGAGCCGGTGATGGTCTTGACCGTGTGGCCGCTGGCGGCGGCAAAGCCGGCGGCCAGGCGGGCCATCGGTGCGGCAAAGTTGGCGGCCACCGCCACCGACACCTCGGCAGCATGGGCTGCGGTGCTGGCCAGCAACACACCAATGGCCAGCACGCTGCAATGGCGGCCTAGGTCTTGCATCGCCATCAGCCCAGCAGCGTTTTCAGCGCCACCGCCGGGTCACAGGCCTGCGCCGGCGGCGGGTGCTTGCCGGCGTCCATCAGCTTGCGCGACATCACATGGTCCATCGGCGCGTTGGCCGATTCCACGCACAGCAGGCGGTCAACTTGGTCGATCACCTGGTAGTGCAGGATGGAGAAGCTGCCCGGGTTGGCGCCGGGGCGGCGATGGCGTGACACGCCGGGGGCGTCGGGCGCAGGCATCAGGCCGGCCATCTGCAGGCGCATGCTGCCTTGCTCAGACCAGAACCAGGGCAGGGCGGCGTAGACCGGGTGCTGGCCTTGCAAGGTGAGCGCTGCGCAGCGCGCCTGATCGGTGGCGTTCTGCACCGATTCGAGCCGCAGCGTGCTGCCGGCCGGCGCCGATGACGGCAACCACTGCGGCGCCACCGGGAAACGCGCCACGTCGCCGATGGCCAGGATCAGTGGGTCACTGCTGCGCAGCGAAACATCGACCACGATGCCGTTGTCGCACACCAGGCCGGCTGCGCGCGCCAGGCCATCGTCGGGCTCGGCGCCGATGCCCACCAGCACCAGGTCCACCGGCTGGCGCTGGCCGTTGACGGTGATGGCCTGCAGCCGCTGGCCGTCATGCTCGAAACCACCCAGCACCACGCCCAGTTGCACATCGATGCCGCCAGCCTGGTGCGTGGCCAGCACATGGGCCGCCAGCTCGGCCGAGACCGAGCGGCCCAGCAGCCGTGGCGCCACTTCCAGCACCTGCACCTGCAGCCCCTTGGCGCGGGCGGTGGCCGCCACTTCCAGGCCGATGAAGCCGCCACCCAGCACCGTCAGCGCCTTGGCGCCGGCCAGCAGGCCGCGCAGGCGCTGGGCGTCGGCCACGTCACGCAGCAGTGCCACGTTGGCCAGGCCACCCGGCACTTGCGGCAACTGCGGCAACCGCCGTGCGCGGGTGCCGGTGGCCAGCACCAGCTGGCTGTAGGCCAGCGTGGTGCCTGAGCGCAGCGTGATCTGCTGCGCCGCGCGGTCAATGGCCAGCGCCGGGTCGGCCTGGTGCAGTGTGATGCCGGCCTGCGCATACCAGGCGTCTGAGCGGTGGGCCTGCAGCGCTTCGTCGGCGTTCTTCAGGTAGGCCTTGGACAGCGGCGGGCGCTGGTAGGGCAGCTGTGGCTCGGCGCACACCAGGTGCAGTTGCGCGCCCAGGCCGGCCTCGGTGAGTGCGGCGCACAACGGCGCGGCAGCATGGCCGCCGCCGACGATGACGATGGGGTTCATGGCGTGATTGTGGGTGCGCGGGGCCTCACACCTGCCGCTCGGGCAAGTGCAGCACCAGGCCCTGCAGCGCCGGGGTCAGGCGAATCTGGCACGACAGCCGGCTGCCAGGGCCGGCTGGCACGGCGGTGGTTTCGAGCACCAGCAGTTCATGCGGCGCGGGCGGCGGCAGGCGCGCTGCCCAGGCCGCATCCACCACCACATGGCAGGTGCCGCAACTGGCCGAGCCACCGCAGTCGGCCAGGATGCCGGGCACGCCGAAACCGGTGGCGGCCTGCATCACGCTGACGCCGTCAGGGGCTTCAAAGCCGTGTGGTGTGCCGTCTGATTCGATCAGGGTGATGTCGGGCATGTTGGCTGGGTGGGCGGCGTGTGAATGGGCACGTGTGAATGGGCACATGTGAATGGGCACCGATGATGCCGGCTTTGTGCGCAGTGAGAATGCCGCGATGGCATCTGGCGACTCGGCAGACGACACGGCGGCGGCCCCGCTGGACGTGCACACCGTGGTGGTGGGCGCGGGCATGGCCGGCGCGTCGCTGGCCTGGCAACTGGCCGGACAGTCGGCGCAGGCCGGCAGCGCGCGGCAGGTGCTGCTGATCGAGCGTGAAGACCAGCCCGGCCGGCACAGCACAGGCCGCTCGGCGGCGATGTTCATGCCCAGCTACGGGCCGCCGCAAGCGCGGGCGCTGACGCGTGCCAGCCAGGCCTTCTACGCCGCACCGCCGCCGGGTTTTGCCGATGTGCCGCTGTTGCCGCCGCGTGGCGCGCTGTACGTGGCCGCGCCCGGCCAGCAGGCGGCGCTGCACGCCTTGCAGGCTGAGCTGGCGCCGTGCTGCCCGGCGCTGCAGCGGCTGGACGCTGCCGCCACGCTGGCGCTGGCACCCTGCCTGCTGCCCGGCCAGGTGCTGGCCAGCCTGTGGGATGCAGCGTCCACCGACATCGACGTCAACGCGCTGCACCAGGGCTACCTGCGCGGCTTTCGCCGTGCCGGCGGTGCGCTGCTGTGTGCGGCCGAACTGGTGGCGGCGCAGCACGATGCCGCCGCCGGCCGCTGGCGGCTGCGCCTGGCCGATGGCCGGGCCATCGTTGCCCGCGTGCTGGTCAACGCCGCCGGGGCCTGGGGCGATGTGCTGGCCGGCATCTGCGGCGTCTTGCCGGTGGGCCTGGTGCCGCGGCGGCGCAGTGCCTTCACTTTCCACGCACCGCCAGGCACCAGCGTGGCGCACTGGCCGCTGGTGGCGTCGGTGCAAGACGGGGACGCCGGCTTCTACTTCAAGCCCGACGCCGGCCAACTGTTGGGCTCACCGGCCAACGCCGACGATTGCGCGGCGCATGACGTGCGGCCCGAAGACCTGGACATCGCGCTGGCCATCCACCGCATCGAGGCCGCCACCACGCTGCGCATCGCGCGGCCCACGGCCACCTGGGCGGGGCTGCGCAGCTTTGTGGCCGACGGCGAGCTGGTGATCGGCTTCGACGATGCCTGCGCCGGCTTCTTCTGGCTGGTGGGGCAGGGTGGTTACGGCATCCAGAGTGCGGCTGGCGCGGCGGCGTTGGCAGCCGCCTTGCTGCAGGGCCAGCCACTGCCGCCGGCGCTGCTGGCAGAAGGTGTCGATCCGGCGGCGATGGCGGTGCAGCGCTTGCGGCGCTGATGTCGCCTGGGCGAAGCAGCGGCATGTCGCGGCTGCGCAAAATCGCCCGACCCAGACTGACCGAGGACACACCCCATGGAAGCGACCACCATTGCGCTGCCGGCCGCCACCCGCCTGGCCTTTGTGCACGCCACCTGGCATGCCGACATCGTCGAGCGCGGGCGTGACGCGTTCTTGGCCGAATGCGCCCGCCACGGTGTGGCGCGCGAGCAGATCGATGTGTTTGCGCTGCCCGGCGCGTTTGAAATCCCGCTGCACGCTCAGGTGCTGGCGCGCGCCGGCCGGCATGCCGCCATCGTGGCCTGCGGCCTGGTGGTCGACGGTGGCATTTACCGCCATGAATTCGTCGCCGACGCAGTGATCAGCGGCCTGATGCGGGTGCAGCTGGACACTGGCGTGCCGGTGTTCTCGGCCGTGCTCACACCGAAGAACTTCCATGAACATGCCGAGCACCGCGAATTCTTCAGCGCGCATTTCGTCGTCAAGGGCACCGAGGTGGCGCAGGCCTGCCTGCGCAGCTTGCGCAGCCTGCGGCAGTTGCAGGCCAGCCCGCGTGCCTGATCTGCCTGATCTGTCTGCCAGATCTGTCTTGACAAATGGTGCAGAGTTTCAGACATTTGTCAAATGCATCGCTATGAACTGACCACCACGCCGCTCGCTGAGCTGCAAGCACAAGAGCCGGCCGCGCGCTGGCAGGGCAGCGCGGCTGCGGGCCCGGCCATCAGCGCGGCGGCCATGGCCATGCTGGGTGGGCGCCGGGTGCTCAAGCACTGGCCGCAAAGCCGGGCTGAGATCCACGGCGCGCTGGTGCAGGGCTTGCCCGGCAGTGTGCTGGTGAGCCTGATGGACCAGCTGGTGGCCGTGCCGCTGGACGACCTGGCCGCCGCGTTGGGCCTGAGCAGCCGCACGCTGCGCCGCCTGCGCGAGCAGCCGGCCAAGCTGCTGCCGGCTGACCTGGCCAGCAAGACCTGGCAACTGGCCGAGTTGCTGGCCCAGGCCGCCACCGTGTTCGGCGATGCCCAGGCGGCGCAGCGCTGGCTGCTGGCGCCGGCCATGGGGCTGGACGGCGAGCGGCCCATCGACCTGCTGCGCACGCTGCAGGGCAGTGAGCTGGTGGCCGAGTTCATCGGCCGGCTGGAGCACGGGGTCTACAACTGACGCCCTTGCCGGCGGCGCTGCTTGCCGCAGGCGGCGGTGGCCCGCTGCTGGCCTGGCGCATCGACAGCCTGGCCCATGCCAGCACTTGCTTGAGCGGCATCGGCGCCGAACGTTTCGGCGGCCGCTGGAACCCCAAAGGCCAACGCGCCGTGTACTGCAGCCTGGACCCGGCCACCTGCCTGGTGGAAGCGGCGGTGCACCGGGGTTTTGCCGCACTCGACACCCAGCCGCATGTGCTGAGCTGCCTGCGCATCGACCCCAGCGGCCTGCTGGTGCTGATGCCCGATGACCTGCCCAACCCGGCCTGGCTGCACGGCGGTGTGCCCAGCGCCGGCCAGCAGCGTTTTGGCGCTGAGCGGCTGGCGCTGCACGGCGTGCTGGTGCTGCCGAGCGCAGTGAGCAAACCCAGCTGGAACCTGCTGATCGCGCCGGGCCCGGCCGCTGGCCGGTTTGAGCTGCTGCACCAGCAGCGGCTGGTGGTCGATGTGCGGTTGAACCCAGCGCCGGCCTGACGGCGGCCACTGTCAGCCGGCAGGCCCTTCGCCGGCCAGCG
The DNA here is from genome assembly GCA_031398015.1 of Burkholderiaceae bacterium. GTDB lineage: Bacteria > Pseudomonadota > Gammaproteobacteria > Burkholderiales > Burkholderiaceae_C > Pseudaquabacterium. Next base: position 738 of record JANNMP010000157.1, on the reverse strand, counting down.
CCGCGCGCAATTGCGCCTTGGCGATCTTCTCCAGCGTGCTGCGCGGCAGGCTGTCCACCAGCCGCACCTCGTGCGGGCGCTTGAAATCGGCCAGCTGCGCGGCACAGGCCGCACGCAAGCGCTGCGCCAGATCAATGCGCGCTTCGGGCTGGCCACGCAGCGCCTCGGTGGGCAGCACAAACACCACCGGCACCTCGTCGAGCATGCGGTGCTTGCGCGCCACCACCGCGCATTCATGCACGCCGGGCACGGCGGCAATCACACGCTCGATCTCGCTGGCGGCGACGTTCTCGCCGCCCACTTTCAACATGTCCTTGCTGCGGTCACCGAAGCGGATCGAGCCGTCTGGCAGCAGGTCGACCCGGTCGCCGGTGCGGAACCAGCCGTCGGCGGTGTAGCTGCCTGCGGTGGCGGCGGCATTGCCCAGGTACTCGGCAAACAGGCTCAAGCCCCGCACGCCACGCACCAGCAGCTGGCCCGAGCCGCCGGGCTCGATGGCGCGGGCATCGGCCACCGGCACCTCGTCGTCATCGACGACGGCAATGCCGTATTCCGGCGCCGGCCGACCGATGGCCAGCGGCGGGCTGGGCAGATGGCGGCAACTGACGATGCCGTGGCTGATGGTCTCGGTCATGCCCCACCAGCCCATGGTCTGCACGCGGAAGTGCGGGTCGGTGGGCAGATCGTTGGCGGCCGTGCCCCACAGCCGGTAGCGGTGCGCCGTCGGCACCTCATGCG
>JANNMP010000136.1:0-2304 GCA_031398015.1 Burkholderiaceae bacterium | reverse complement strand
TCTAGGCCGTCTTTGCCGACAAGTTTGCCGCGCGCGCCCGGCGCATCAGCGTGGGTGACCCGCTGGACGAGGCCACCACCATCGGGCCGATGATCAGCCAGGCCCACCTGGCCAAGGTGCGCAGCTACATCGACCTGGGCCCCAGGGAAGGCGCCACGCTGCTGTGCGGCGGGCTGGGCGCTCCCGACCTGCCGGCGCATCTGCAGCCGGGCAACTTTGTGCTGCCCACGGTGTTTGCCGATGTCGACAACCGCATGCGCATTGCGCAAGAAGAAATCTTCGGCCCGGTGGCCTGCCTGATCCCGTTCAGCGACGAGGCCGACGCGGTGGCCAAGGCCAACCACACCGCCTACGGCTTGAGCAGTTATGTCTGGACCGAGAACCTCGGCCGTGCCCACCGCGTGGCCGCTGCCATCGAGGCCGGCATGTGCTTCGTCAACAGCCAGAACGTGCGTGACTTGCGCCAGCCCTTCGGCGGCACCAAGGCCAGCGGCACCGGGCGTGAAGGTGGTACTTGGAGCTATGAGGTGTTCCTCGAACCCAAGAACGTGGCGGTGAGCTTGGGCAACCACCACATCCCCCACTGGGGTGCGGCGTGAACGCCACACCCCAACTGGGCGTCATGGCGCCCCTCCCAACCCTCCCCCGAGGGGAGGGCTGCCAACCGAAGAGACCACCATGGGCACCGTAGCACTCGCCGCCAAGATCACCCATGTGCCGTCGATGTACCTGAGCGAGCTGCCCGGCCCGCGCCAGGGCACGCGGCAAGACGCGATCGACGGCCACCTGGAGATCAGCCGGCGCTGCCGCGCGGCGAGCGTGGACACGATCGTGGTCTTCGACACCCACTGGCTGGTCAACGCCGGCTACCACATCAACAACGCGCCGCAGTTTGCCGGCACCTACACCAGCAACGAGTTGCCGCACTTCATCAGCAACATGGGCTTTGCCTTCCCTGGCAACCCTGCGCTGGGCCAGCTGCTGGCCGCCACCGCCAGCGCCATGGGCGTGCAGACCCTCGCCCACCCGGCCACCACGCTGGGCCCCGAATACGGCACCCTGGTGCCGATGCGCTACATGAACGCCGACCAGCACTTCAAGGTGGTGTCGGTGTCGGCGCTGTGCATGGCGCACTACCTGAACGACAGCGCCCGCCTGGGCTGGGCCATGCGGCGTGCGGTGGAAGACCACTACGACGGCACCGTCGCCTTCCTGGCCAGCGGCAGCTTGAGCCACCGCTTTGCCCAGAACGGCCTGGCGGGCGAGTACGCGTTCAAGATCTGGAGCCCGTTCCTGGCCCAGCTGGACGCGCAAGTGGTTCGTTTGTGGCAACAGGCCGGGTGGGCCGACTTCTGTGCCATGCTGCCCGAGTACGCGGCCAAGGGCCATGGTGAAGGCTTCATGCACGACACCGCAATGCTGCTGGGCCTGCTGGGCTGGTCGGCGTATGACAGCCCGGCGGAGATCATCACGCCGTACTTCGGCGCGTCGGGCACCGGGCAGATCAACGCCGTCTTTCCAATCACGCCGCAAGACGGCCGGGCGGTGCCGCAGGCAGTGGCCAGCCGAGCCGATGGTTCTGCGGCGCTGGCCACCCGGCTTTGACGACGTCAAGACAACCGGCGCTGCATCCATGCTCGACACCAACACCATCAACGCGCTGGCTGCTGAACTGCGCCAAGCCCGCCAAAGCCGCACGGCACTGCGCCACCTGTCGCAGCGCCACCCCGGCATGACGGTGGACGATGCCTACGCCGTGCAGCACGCCTGGGTGGCGCTGGAGCTGGCCAGCGGCCGCAGCATCCTGGGCCGCAAGATCGGCCTGACGTCGCGCGCGATGCAGTTGTCCAGCCAGATCAACGAGCCCGACAGTGCGCCGCTGATGGACGACATGTTCTATGCCCAGGGTGGCGACATCCCGGCGGCACAGTTCATCGCACCCCGGGTCGAAGTGGAGTTGGCCTTCGTGCTGGGCAAGCCGCTGATGGGCCCCGGCATCACGCTGACCCAGGTGCTGGCGGCCACCGACTATGTGTGCCCGGCCATCGAGATCATCGATGCCCGCATCGAGCAATTCGACCGCGACACCAAGGCGCCACGCAAGGTGACCGACACCATCAGCGATTTCGCAGCCAATGCCGGCATCGTGCTGGGTGGCCTGCCGGTCAAGCCCGACGCGGTGGATTTGCGCTGGGTCGGCGCCATGCTGTTCAAGAACGGCGTCATCGAAGAGACCGGCCTGGCGGCTGCGGTGCTCAACCACCCGGCCACCGGCGTGGCCTGGCTGGCCAACAAGATCGCGCC
>JANNMP010000134.1:0-1511 GCA_031398015.1 Burkholderiaceae bacterium | reverse complement strand
ACCCGCCCAGCGCCAGCACCACGCCCACGCCACCCCCGGCCCAAGCTGCCTGGGCGCGGGTGCTGGACCGGTTTGTCGATGACCAGGGCCAGGTCGACTTTGCCGGCCTGGCCCAGGACCGTGCTGACCTGGACACCATGCTGGCGTTTGTGGCGGCGCAGCCGGCAGCGCAGCTCAGCGGCTGGCCCGCGCAGATGGCACACCACATCAACGCCTACAACGCGCTGTCGATGTTCAACGTCATCGACAGCGGGTTCCCGGCCAGCCATGCGGGGCTGAACAAGCTGCACTTCTTCATCGGCCGGCGCTTCCAGATCGGCGGTGAATGGCTGTCGTTGTATGCCTACGAGAACGACGTCATCCGGCCGCTGGGCCGCCAGCGGGCAGACCCACGCCTGCACTTTGCGCTGAACTGCTCGGCCCGCGCCTGCCCCAGGCTGCCGCGCACGCCGTTCACCGCCACCGCGCTGGACGCCGAGCTGGCGCGCGAGACACGGGCGTTCTTTGCGTTGCCGATCAACTATCGGCTGGATGCGGCCACGCGCACCGTGTGGCTCGGCGAACTGCTGGACTTCTACCCCAGCGACTTTGTACCGGTGCCCGCTGCCAGCTTGCTGGCGTATGCAAACGCCCAGGTCGCCCAGCCCGCCCCGGCCGATTGGGCCGTTCGCTTCACGCCGTACGACTGGACCGTGGCGCACCAGCGCCGCCGGTGATCAGCGCGGCGGCTGTGGCGTCAGCGCGGCTGGTGCCACACCCGCCAGGCCACCAGCGCCATCAGCACGAACAACAGCGCGCTGTAGGTCTCGTAGGGCAGGCCGAACAGGTTCACCTTGGCGTCGGCGCACGATGCATAGGCCATGAACAGATCGGGAAAGCGCCGGTCCAGGCCGGTGGCGCCCATCAGCTGGTCGGCCAGGCTCATGGCGCAAGAGGCTGACTGCGCCGCCACAAAGTGCTGGAAGCCGGCCATCGCCAGGCCCACCAGTGCCAGCACGCCCACCAGCGCCGCACCCAGCTTGCGCCCAGCCAGGCTGGGCAGAACCAGGCCCAGCAGCGCGGCCGCAGCAATCAACAAGAACGCCAGCCGCTGCAGCACACACCAGGCGCAGGGCAGCATGTCCTGCCGGTGCTGGCTGTACAAAGCGGCGGCCACGGCGGCCAGCGCGGTGACAAGCACCACCGCCAGCCAGGCCGGGGCGCGCAAGATCGTCATGGCACCCTTGGGCCTGCGGCCCGTCCCGCCAAGCGGGAGTGAGCCCTTTCGGGCGGCCGGGCAGGGCTCACTGCACCTCGGCGATCAGCTCAATCTCCACACACGCCCCCATCGGGATCTGCGCCACGCCGAAGGCGCTGCGGGCATGCGTACCGTTGTCACCGAACACCTGGCCCAGCAATTCCGACGCGCCATTGACCACCAGATGGTGCTCGGTGAACGTGGGCGCGCTGTTGACCAGGCCCAGCAGCGCGGCCGCAGCAATCAACAAGAACGCCAGCCGCTGCAGCACACA
>JANNMP010000101.1:0-6449 GCA_031398015.1 Burkholderiaceae bacterium | reverse complement strand
CACGCTCACGCGCCAGGAACTCATTGAGCGCCCGTGTGGTGGCATTGGCAAATGCGGCGGCGGCGAGGCGCTGGGCACCGCTGTCGGGCGCTGCAGCACCGCCGATCACCTGGCCCTGGGTCAGCGCCTGGTCGGTGTAGTCACGCGTCACCGCGCCGGCGGCCAGGCCGTTGCCGGGGCCATCACCGGCGGCTTCGTCGGACTTCAGCGCCTGCTGGGTTGGCGCTTCGGCAGGCTTGGGCACGTCCACTGGCTTGGGCTTGTCGTCCGCCTTGGGCCGCGGCCGGTCTTCGGGCTTGGGCGGCGGTGGCGGCGGTGGCGGCGTGTCAGGCAGCAGCTTGACCGTCTGTACCTTGCGCGGTTGCCCGGGTCCGTCGCTGCAGGCGCCCAACAACAGGGTGGCGGCCAGCAGGCCGTTGGCAAAAACTCTCATCGTCAAAATCCAATGCGTGCGGTGGCCAGGCTCATCGCCACCCCGGCCTGGTTGCACAGGTCGATCATGGCCACCACGCGGCCGAAGCGGGCCTTGCCGTCACCCTGGATGACGATGGTGGATCTGGCGTTCTGCGTGCGGATGGATTGCAGCTCTTGCAGCACCAGGCCGTCGGCTTTGGGCACACCGTTGAGCCGCGCGCCACCGTCGGGGTCGATGCGCAGCACATGCACCGGGTTGTTCTCCACCGCCGGTGTGGCCGACGGCTTGGGCAGGCTGATCGGCAGGCCCTGCACCGACGCGGTGGTCATCAGGATGAAGACCACCAGCAGCACATAGGCCAGGTCGAGCATCGGCGTGACATTGATGGTGTCGTAGGGCTTGACGTCATCCTGGACTTGCATGGCCGGCTCGTGGTGGGTGCAACACGCAGGCCGCTCAGGGTGTGCGTTTGGTGACGAAGCCGACTTCGGCAATGTCGAGCTTCTTCACCGCCTGCAGCACGTCCAGCACCTTCTCGTAAGGCGCGTTGGCATCACCCTTGAGCACCACCGGCAGGTTGGGGTTGGCGGCCTTGTACTGGCCCAGCAGCGATGTCAGCTGCGCCACCGTGACCGGATAGGCGTCCAGGTACAACGTGCCGTCGGCGGTGATGGTGACCGCGCGGGTCTGCGGCTTGGCCAGGTTGCTCACCGCGCTGGTCTCGGGTGACTGCACCCGCACACCCTGCACCGACGCCGTGGTCAGGATGATGAACACCACCAGCAGCACATAGGCCAGGTCCAGCATCGGCGTGACGTTGATGTCGTCATAGGGCTGGTTGTCAGCCTTGATGTCGGCTGACATCGTCAGTGCCCGCCGCCTGCGGCGGCGCTGTTGCCGCTGCGCTCACCGTACTGCTCGGCCACGCGGGTGATGAACTCGTCGATGAAGATCTGCATGTCCGACGAGATGTTCTTGATGCGCGAGGCCAGGTAGTTGTAGCCAAACAGTGCCGGGATGGCCACGCCCAGGCCGGCTACCGTGGCCAGCAGCGCCGCGGCGATGCCCGGGGCGATGGCATTGACGTTGACGTCGCCCGCCGCCGCGATGGCGGCGAAGGTGATCATCACGCCCACCACCGTGCCCAGCAGGCCCAGGAACGGGCCACCCGCGATGGCAATGGTCAGCAGCACCATCTGCGCGTTCAGGCCCTGGTTCTCGCGCACCAGGTCGGCGTTGACCGACGCACTGACCGCGTTCAGCGACAAACCCGAAAGCGCCGGCGCACCTTGCTGGCCGATCCTGCGGCGCTGCAACTGCTGCACCCCCACCGCATACAGGCGCGCCAGTGACGAGCCTGGAAAGGCCTGCGGTTCACCCACCGTCAACACATCGGGCGCACTGCGGAAGGCCTGCAGGAAGCGCACATTGCCGCTGTCGGTGCGGCGCACCAGCACCGTCTTGGCCACCATCACCCACACCGCCACCAGGAACATCAGGCCGCAGATGCCGATCACGACCCAGGCGTCGATGGTGAGGTTCTTGAACAGGATGCCGAAGTAGCCACCGTGGCCGGCGTCAGCGCTGCTGGCCTGGCCCTCGGCCTGGGTGACCGTGGCCACCAGCTTGGCGTCAGCCCCCTGCGCGGCACGGGTGAAGGCCATCCAGTCGGCGCTGCGCTGTGCGCCCGCCACCTGCACTTCATCGATCAACCCGGCATAGGCCTGGCCCAGCCGCAGTGCGCCGGCCACGGCAGGTGCGGCTGCCGGCAGGTCGGCCTGCGCTGCCTGGGCACCGTTGACATACAGCGTGGCCTTGCCAGCACCCAAGGTCACGCCCAGGTGCACCCATGCCGCAGGCGGCAGCGCACCGCCTTCGACGCGCAAAACGCCCAGCCGCAGCACCGCCTTGCCAGCATCCAGCGTGAGCGACAGCGGCCCCTGGGCCAGCAGCGTGCCGGCCACCGCCGTGGGCCGCGCCCACAGGCTGATGCTGTACGGCGCGCCTGCGGCAGCGGCCAGGCTGGCGCTGGCAGGAATCTCCAGCACCTGGCTGCCGTTGAAGCGTGCGCTGGCGCCGATCAGGCCATTGGGCTCGCGGTCCACGGGTGCGGCGGCAACGCTGTCGCTGCCACCCGCGTCGCGGGCACGGCCGTCGGCCTCGGCAAAGCGCAGTGTCAGCAGTGCGCCGGCATCCACCACCGCAGCCGACGGCTCGGCCGTTGCCTGGGCGTTGCCGGCGTAGACATGCAGCAGGTTCTTGTCGCTGCCCGGCGCCACCGTGGGCACCTGAACCCACAACACTGCCAGCTCATTGGCGCCGTCGAAGGTCTCGATGCTGAACTTCAGCGGCGTTTTGTCGTCAGCGGCCAACACCCGCAGGTCACTGCCGTCGGGCTTGGCGGCGATGAAATCAAAGTTGCCCGAGTGCAGGCGAACCGGCACGGCCATCGCGCTCAACGCCGACTGCGTGGTCACCCCCTGGGCGCTGGTGTTGAGGGTGACGACGGTGCGCTGCTTGAAGGCCACATCCCACCAGGACCAGGCCGACAGCGGCAGCGCTGAAACCAGCAGCGCCAGCAGCCATTGGCGAAGCCGCCCTTGGCCATTCGGGATTCGGACGACAGCTTTTGCAGATGGGCGGTGCGGCACAGGTTGGGCTTCCAGGACAACCCCGAACCTTAGGCAAGGCCGATGACACCGCCGTTGTTTCAGCGCAGTGGCCATGGGCCGAACGGATCACGCCAGCGTCAATTTCTGCCCAACGCATTGCGCAATGGCTGCGCTTGCACCTATATTGTGTAAATCGTTTACACCAAAAATGGACACGACGATGAACGCCACTGCCAGCAAGCGCACTGCCGCCCGCACTACCGCCCGCCCTGCCCCCGCCGCCCCGGCTGCCGCAGGGCCAACGGCTGCAACCGAGACCAAGCCCGCACGCCTGAAGCCCAAGCTGGTGCGCGACAGCTTCACCATGCCGCAGGATGATTTCGCCCTGATCCAGCAGCTCAAAGACCGGTCGCTTGGCTTCCAGCGCGCCACCAAGAAGAGTGAGCTGCTGCGCGCCGGCCTGCAGGCGCTGGCGGCCATGGCTGATGCACGTCTGAAAACAGTGCTCGACAAGCTGCCGGCGCTGAAGGCCGGGCGGCCGAAGAAGCGCGCCGACTGACGCCGCAATCTCAGCTGAACTCGCCCCAGCCGGTGGCCACACGGCGAAAGCGCCCCTGGGTGTCCAGCGCATCGCGTGGCACCACCTCTGCGGTCGCCGGCAGATGTTCAGCCCTGCCCATGCTGCTGATGGCTTCACGGGTGGCCTTGCAGGTGGCCACTTGCATCTCGCGGGTTTCAGGGTCGAAAACCCGGAAGCTGTAGACGGTCACGGTGTCGCTGATCTGCTTGGCGTTTGACATGGCTGCAACTCCACAAGGGCAGTCATAGTGTCGCCACATTGCCAGCTGCGCGAGAAATAGTCTGAGCTTTTGTCGGGAATTCGGCGTGCGCCAGGATCGTTGCCAGAATTTCAGGCACCTCCAACACGGCGCGGTTTTGCAAGCGGTTCACTGCATGGCGCAGCTGCGGCAAGTCGGCCAGCAGTTGGGTAAGCAAAACACGCATCTCGCGCCAACTGCTGCCCACCACGCCAAACCCGCTGTGCTGCAACCAGTCGGTGTTCCAGCGCTCTTGCGGCATGGTCCAGGCGTTGCGCACCGTCAGCACAGGCAGGCCTTGCTGCAGCGCCTCGCTGATGCTGCCCGGCCCGGGCTTGCCGATGAAGAAATCGGCCAGCGCCAGGTGTCGGCGCACCTCGGGCGTGAAGCCCAGCACCACATGCCTTGCCGTTGGGTTGAGTGAACGCAGGCGCTGCGCCAGCGTGTCGTTGTGGCCGCACATCAGCAGCAATTGCACATCGGCCAATTGCCGGGCGATGGTGAGCATCGTCGGCGAGCCTTGACCACCGAACATCACCACCCCGGTGGGCACTCTCGGGTCCAGCCCCAGGCGGCCTTGTTCCACCGCCTTGTCCAGGGCCAGCGGCTGGTAGAAGTCAGGGCGGATCAGCATGCCTGAGCTGCGGTGCACCCGCTCTGCCGGCAACCCCGCATCGCTTGCCTGTTGCGCAGCGTAGGACGTGCCACAGACCAGGTGCTGGTTGGCCAGACCAGGCTCGATCCAGAACGCTGGCGGGTGGTCCGCCAAGTCGGTCATCACCGTGACCAGGGGTGCGCCAGGGTTGGCGGCGGCCAGACCGTCGTGCAAGGCGCGGTTGAAGTTGGGGATCAGCGAGACCACCATGTCTGGCGCGCTGCACTGCCAATGCCGCTGCAAGCGCTGCGCCAGCGCGGCATGGCCCGCGCGGATCATGCCCTGCAGCAGCTTGAGCTCGGTGGCCAGGCCCAGCGTCCAACCTTTGGCCAGCCGCAGGTTGTACAGATCTTCAGGTGCCATGCCGGTCAGGCTGCGAAAGCGTGCCTGCGGGTCGATCACATCGACCAGGTTGACGCAGCGCACGCGCCATGGTCGCGCCTGTGCATGCACCACCGACATCAGGGCCTGGGCAGCAGCACGGTGCCCACCACCCGCGTTGAAATAGATCAGTTCGATCGTCTTCATGGTTGCGCCCTTCAGCAGAACACGGCGATGCTGGTGTGCCTGGATGACCGGCACATGACGGTGCACCACGCGGCAGGCAGCAAAACCCAAACGCCACAATCGCGTCATGCGCAATGCAGCCCTGACGATTGGCACCGACCCGTATGGCTCGGACCGCAACGGATTGATCTGCGGCTTCCGGTTTTCCACCGGTGCGCCCGGCCGTCCTGTCACGCTTGACGAGGCACTGGCCTGCCTGTCGGGCCCGACGCGCAGCGTTGGCGGCGATTTCCTCTGGCTGCACTTCAACCTCAACGACGCCTCTGCCGAGCGCTGGATGCAAGCCCATCTGCCGCTGCCGGGCGCGTTCTTTGACGCCTTGCGCGAAGGCTCGCGCAGCACCCGCATCGAAGACGCTGGCGACAACCTGGTGGCCGTGGTCAATGACGTGGCCTACGAGTTTTCGTTCGAGCCGTCAGAGATCGCGTCGCTGTGGCTCAGTGTCAACGCCCGTCTGGTGGTCAGCGCCCGCAGCCAGCCGCTGCGCTCGGTCGACCGGCTGCGCCAGGCAGTGAAAGACGGCGCCCGCTTTGCGGCCCCGGTGGCCCTGCTCAACCACTTGCTGCGTGACCAAGGTGACGTGCTGGTGCACATCGTGCGGGAGGCCACGCTGCAGGTCGACGCGGTGGAAGACAACCTCGAACGTGGCCGGTCACGGGTACAGCGCGCGGCGCTAGGCCGGCTGCGACGGGTGCTTGTGCGCCTGCAGCGCCTGCTGGCACCCGAGCCCGGTGCGCTGTTCCGCCTGCTGCGCCAAAGCCCGCCCTGGCTGGCTGCCGATGCGCTGGACGAACTGCGCCAAGCCACCGAGGAGTTCTCGCTGGTGCTGCGTGACCTGGCGGCGTTGCAAGAACGCATCAAGCTGCTGCAGGACGAGATCACCGCACAGGTGGGCGAGCAGACCAACCGCAGCCTGTTCACGCTGACGGTGGTGACCGTGCTGGCGCTGCCGATCAACATCATCGCCGGCCTGCTTGGCATGAATGTGGGCGGCATCCCGCTGGCCGACAGCGCGAACGGCTTTGCGGTGATTGCCTTGATCGTGCTGACCTTCACCGTGGTGGCCGGCTGGCTGGCCTTCCGGCGGCGCGACTGACCCGGTCGTGACAGCCGATACGACTTGCGGGCACGGGTCTCGCTCATGCGGAGGTCAATCCTCCAGCCCTGGCCGGTCGAAGCCGGGCAACGGACTCAAGTGCGAATCTGCCCGGCGTGCGCCGGAGCAGGCTGCCAAGCGACAGGGCTCGGTGGATGCCGCAGTGCGTCCCAGCCATTGCCAGATCGCAGCAAAAGCGATGTGGGTTTTTTGTAGGCTTCCTGAGGGCTCCAGAAAGACGAAGGGCCTGGAAAGCCAGCTTTCGCTCACCGTCTGGGCCCCGTCA
>JANNMP010000081.1:0-2485 GCA_031398015.1 Burkholderiaceae bacterium | reverse complement strand
CAGGGCCGCTGCGGTGTGGCCGATGCCGCTGCGGTGCAGCGGCTGCTGCAGGCCATGGCGCCGCATGCGCAGCTGCGCTTTGGCGGCCTGCAGGCCTACCACGGTGGCGTGCAGCATGTGCGTGGCCTGGAGGCGCGGCGCGCTGCTGCGGCGCGCGCGGCTGAACGTGTCGGGCGCGTGGTGGCGGCGCTGGCGGCGGTGGGCGTGGCCTGCCCGGTGGTCAGCGGCGGTGGCAGCGGCAGCGCCCAGTTCGACGCCACCAGCGGCCTCTACACCGAGCTGCAGCCCGGTTCGTATGTCTTCATGGACGCGGACTACGGCCGCAATGTGGCCGACGCGGCACTGACGTTCGAACACAGCCTGTTTGTGGCCAGCACGGTGATGAGCGTGGGCGACGGCAGCCGCTGCATTCTGGACGCGGGGCTCAAGTCACTGGCGGTGGATTCAGGCCTGCCCATGCTGTGGCAACACGGCGCGGCCAGCGCTGGCCTGGCCTACACGGCGGCCAATGACGAACATGGCATCGTGCAGGCTGTCGACCAGGCCAAGGCTGGCACCACGCTGCCGGCTCTGGGCAGCCAGGTGCTGCTGGTGCCCGGCCATTGCGACCCGACGCTGAACCTGCACGACCAGCTGGTCGCCTGCCGAGGCGGTGTCGTGCAAGCGCTGTGGCCGATTGCCGCGCGTGGCTTCAGCCGCTGAGCGCTGACACGGCCTCAGCGCCCGGCTGCCAACAGCGGCAGCTTGTCCAAGCGGGCCTCGATGTCTTGCAGCACCGCGCGGTAGGCGGGTGCGCCGACGCCGCCGAAGCGGCGCTTGAACTCGGCCGCGTGCATGTATTCAGGCAAGTCGCTCACATCAGGCATCAGGTCGGCTTCGCTGACACCGGCGGCCAGGCGCTGCTGCAGGCCCTGCGGGTCTTGCCGGGCGCGCAGGCCCAGCCGGGTGCCGGCACGGTCGGCCGCCAAGTCCTGGAAGCTGAAGCCGCTGCCCTGGCGGGCGTCGGCCACCTCCTTGTACAAGCCGATGGCGTCGGCCAACGGGCCACCGCCTTCGGCCGCCAGCGCCGCCGAGACCAGCAGGTGCTGCGGAAAGTCTGGCCGCCCGCGCAGCCGCAGGTCGGGCGCCGCGCTGCGCACGGCGGACCGTTTGGCTGGCAGCAGCCCGGCTGCCTGCACCGGTGCCAGCAGCGGCACCAGGCGCTGGCCGTGGGCCAGAAACGCCAGCGCCACCAGCGCAGCGCGGTTTTCCAGCGCGCCGCTGGCAGCGTCGTTGCTGCGCGCCGCAGCGGCCTGGAACATCGGCACCAGCAACTGCGTGATCGACACGCCCGCCGCACCCTGCCTTGGCAAATCAGCCACCAGCGTGGCCAGGTGCTCGGCATGGTGGCGCAGCCGGGCCTGCTCATCGACTGGCAGCAGTGAATCGGTGATGGCCTGCTGCGGGTTGTCTGGCCAGGCATAGGCCAGCACCAGCTGCTGGCTGCGAAAGCCCACCCGGCTGACCAGGCGCTGCGCCAGTTCACCCTGGGCGCGCAGGTTCAGCACACCCAGCAGGCGCGGCAGCGCGGCCGCGGCCAGCCAGGCTGGCACCGGCAGGCGGCCGATGCGCAAGCGCTGCACCGTGGGCAGGGCGTCGGTTTCACGCAGCACCGCCTGCAGGTTGAGCCAGCCGCCCCACAGCTGCGGCGGCAGGCGCAGGCTGGCGTCCACCACCGCCAGGCCGGGCTGCAGTCGCACGCGCGCGCGCATGCTGCCGGCCACGCCGCCCCCCAGGCCGCCAAACCGCTGGCCGGCCTGGTGGATCAGCAGCTCCAGGTCGCGCTGCGACAACAGCACCGCGCGGGTGATGCCGGGCAGCGCGTGGCGTGGGTCATTGCGCTGCAGCACCTGGCGTGCGCGGTCGATGTCGTCCACCGACACGCTGCTGGTCATCGCCACCCGGGGGCTGGGCTCGACGGCCAGCCACAGCGCGGCTGCCAGGCACAGGGCCAGCAGCCCGCCCAGCAGCGCGGTGGCCGCCAGCGCGCGGCGGGCGGCGCGGGTCATGGACGGCAGACATTGCACATCACCGCAGTCTGCCACTGCGGGCTGCGGGGCCATCGCCACAGCAGCCGTGGTCTAGGAGCGCGGGCGGCAGAAATCCGCACCCGCGCCGAGGCGAGTCGCGGTGACTGGCAAGGCGCCCGCGAGGCGCATGGGTCCCCCCGGCACCGAGCGGGAAACGCCCCCAGGCCCCGCGAATCGCCTCGGCCCTTCGGGTTGGGCCCGGTTTGGGGCCCTTGCGTCGTTGCATCGCTTGCCCGGGCGTCAAGCCCGGGCTGCGCGCTGCGCCAGGGCCGGGAGGCCCTGGCCTTCGCCAGGCACAAACAGTCCTCAGGACTGTTTGTGTCCGGGCTCAGCCTAGCCCGTCTTTCTCAATTTGGCCCCGACACTGCTGCTAAGTTGTTGATTTCACTTGTGCGAGACCCGTAGGTCTCCACTAC
>JANNMP010000048.1:0-2101 GCA_031398015.1 Burkholderiaceae bacterium | reverse complement strand
CAAGAAGGACATGATCATCGTCTCGGGCTTCAACGTCTATCCGAACGAGATCGAGGCCGTGGCCACCGGTTGCCCGGGCATGGCCGAGTGCGCCTGCGTCGGCGTGAGCGACGAGAAGACCGGCGAGGCGGTGAAGCTGTTTGTCGTCAAGCTGCCCGGCGCGACGCTGAACGAAGCCGACGTGATCGCGCATTGCCGCAGGGAGCTCACCGGCTACAAGATACCGCGCCACGTGGTCTTCGTCGACAGCCTGCCGAAGTCTGCCGTGGGCAAGATCCTGCGGCGCGAGCTGCGTGACGTCAAATAGGCGCTGCCGCATGCGTTGTCACGAGGAAAGATGCTTTGCAGGATGGGCCTGCTGCCTGCTGCCGCCTGCCTGCCACCGGCCTGGGTGCACATCCCACAGCAAACAGCGTACAGCGCAAGGGTGAATTGATCGAACAGCAGTCAGGCACTGGTGGCTTCGGCGCCGCAGCCGCACCTCACCGATACGACCGCAACAAGATACTGGTCTCGGTGTTCGATATCCCCTTGGTCAGCCGCACCCGCTCCAGCAACTGCGACAACGCCGGCATGTTGTCGGCGCGCAGTTCGGCCAGCAAGTCCCAGCGGCCGTTGGTGTCATGCAGCGCGGCCACGCCGGGCTCACCCAGCAGGCTGGCGACCACGGCGCGGGTCTGGTTGCCGTCGACCAGCACCCACATCCAGGCGCGGATCTGGTCGGGTTCAGCGTCGGGCCGCAGCTTGACGGTGTAGCCCACCACCAGTTGCGCGTCTTCCAGCTTGCGCAGCCGGTTGGCCACCGTGCCGCGTGAGACGCCCAGCTTGGCTGCCAGCGTGGCCAGCGGCAGGCGGGCGTTGTTGCGCAGCAGCGCGATGAGCTGGTGGTCGGTCGCGTCCAGGGCCATGGTGGCGGCGATGATCGCACCATGGCCGAGCCGCTCAAGAACCTGATCGATGCCGCCGCCGTGCTGGCCATTGCCCACCATGTGCAGCGCGGCTGGTCAGGCTTTGATGCCGCCGGCTTCAGCCAGCACGCCCTGGCCGGGCTCGACGGCCTGGAACTGAAGGCCCGGGTGATGCAAGTTGCCCAGGCTCTGGTGCAGCACCTGCCCGCCGACCCCGACCGTGCCGCCGGCGCGCTGGAAGCCAGCCTGGGCCCACCCGGCGAGGGCGACGACCTGGCCAGCCTGCGCACCAGCGCCGCTGGCCTGGCCGGCTGGCCGGTGTGGCCGCTGACCGAAGCCGTGGCCCTGCTGTGTTGCCAGGCCGCGCCTGAACGTGGCCTGGCCGCGCTGCAAGTGATGACGCAGCGGCTGACGGCTGAGTTTGCGATCCGGCCGTTTTTCATCCACCAGCCGGCCGTCACCTTTGCCACCGTGGGCAGCTGGTTGTGGCACCCAAGCGCCCATGTGCGCCGCCTGGTCAGTGAAGGCAGCCGCCCGCGCCTGCCCTGGGGCCTGCGGCTGCAGGCCCTGGTGTGCAACCCCTCGCCCACGCTGCCGTGGTTGCGCGCGCTGCAAGACGACCCCAGCGCCTATGTGCGCCGCAGCGTGGCCAACCATCTCAATGACATCGCCAAAGACCACCCAGCGCTGCTGGTGGCCTGGCTGGGTGAGCACCTGCCCGGCGCACCTGCTGACCGCCGCGCCCTGCTGCAACACGCCAGCCGCGGCCTGGTGAAGGCCGGCGAAACAACCGTGCTGGCGTCCTGGGGCCTGGGCGCGGCGTTCAAGGGCCGCTTGGCGCTGGCCGTGGCGCCGGCTGCGGTGCGCTTGGGCAGCGCACTCACCGTCACGCTGCATCTGCAATCCACCGCCCGCCAACCCCAGCGCCTGGCCATCGACTACGCCGTGCACCATGTCAAGGCTGGCGGCCACACCACGCCCAAGGTGTTCAAGGGCTGGGTGATCGACCTGGCGCCTGGCGAGCAGCGCACGCTGGCCAAGCAGCATTCATTGAAGCAGGTGACCACCCGCCGATACCACGCGGGTGCGCATGCGCTGGACGTGCGCATCAACGGCCAGGTGATGGCGCACGCCGGGTTCACGCTCGCGCTGTAGCCCGGCCCCGGGCAAGTCGTCGCTTCAGACGATTGCCG
>JANNMP010000042.1:0-3110 GCA_031398015.1 Burkholderiaceae bacterium | reverse complement strand
GTGCGCCGGCCAGCTCGATGCGGGCATGCTTGGTGTATTGCTCCTGCCAGCGCACGCCGCGTGCGCGCAGCGCGTCCCAACGGGCCCGCACCGCTGGGCTGGCGCGCACTTCATCGAGGTAGGCCTTGGCCAGTGTGTCGTCCAGCTCCAGCGGCAACGGCTTGGCTTGCAGCCAGCAGCTCAGGCGGGTGCCGGCCGCCACCGTGCCGGCGGTGCGCAGCACGGTGGCGTTGTCCTGGTAGGCCTGCCACTGCAGCGGCAGCACGGCGGCGCTGGCAGCACTGCCGCTGGCCGCACTGCCGCTGGCCTGGCAGCCGCTGGCCTGCACCAGGCCGATGTCCAGCGCGGTCTGTTGCTGCGGGAAACGTTCACCGGTGCCCAGGGCCAGCACGGTGTCGCCACCACCGTTGCCGGGCACGGGCGTGAACCAGGTGTCATGCGCGCCAGCGGCGCCGGCCAGCAGCGCCAGCGCTGCGGCCAGCCAGCGGGGCTTGTGGGCCAAGGTAGATGCTGTCAGGCGGGTCAACATGGCCGAGCATACGCAAGGCCTGCCGGCGCGGATGCGCGGGCGGCCCGTGGCTGCGCCCGTCAACTGCGCGACGCCCCACTGCGCCGCTGCGCCGCACAATCACCAGCACCATGGCCGTTGCCCCCCGCGCCCGCCCCGAAGACTTCTTCAGCCCCGCCCAGTGGCAGCGGCTGAGCGCACGCTCACGTTGGCGTGGCCTGTGGCTGGTGGCGCATTGCTGGGGCGTGGTGGCGCTGGCGATGTTGGTCGGCGCGCGCTGGCCGCTGTTGATCCCGCTGTGTGCGGTGGTGGTGGGCACGCGCCAGCTGGGCCTGTTCATCCTGATGCACGACGCCGCGCACGGCCTGCTGCACCCCAACCGGCGCTTGAATGACTGGGTGGGCCACTGGCTGTGCGCATCGACGCTGCGCGACTACAGGCCCTACCACCTGCAGCACCACCGCTATGTGCAGCAGGCCGAAGACCCGGACCTGGTGCTGTCGGCGCCGTTCCCGATCAGCCGCGCGTCACTGTGGCGCAAGCTGTGGCGTGACTTGAGCGGCCAGACGTTTTACAAGCAGCGCATCGCGCCGCTGTTCCAGCGCGCCGCGGCCGGCGGCTCGGCGCTGCAGCGCAACGCGCAAGAAGTGGCGCGTGACCGGCAGTTCTGGCTGGCCAATGCGCTGGGCTTTGCCGTGTTTGCCGCCGCCGGCTGGTGGTGGCTGTGGCTGGCGCTGTGGGCCTGGCCGATGGTGTGCTGGCTGCCAGCCGTCACCCGCGTGCGCAACATCGCCGAGCATGCGCTGGTGGGCGTGGACCAGCCCGACCCGCTGCGCCAGGCGCGCACCACCAAGGCGGGCTGGGTTGAGCGCGCGCTGGTGGCGCCGTACTGGGTCAATTTCCACGCCGAGCACCATCTGTTCACCAACCTGCCCTGCTGGCAGCTGCCGAAGGCGCATGCGCTGCTGGCGTTGACCGGCACCACGCAGCGCATGGAAGTGCAGCCGGGTTACCTGCAGATGCTGCGCCTGGCGTCGTCGGCGCCTGGGTGACGCCGTATGGCGGGCGCAGCGCGCGGCCCGCAACATCGAAGGCCTGCCAGCCCACCGGAGCCGCGATGCAACGCCGTCAATTTCATGCCCACGCACTCAGCTTGCTGGGCGCTGCTGCCATGCCCACCACCACACTGGCGCAAACGCGCCCGGCGGGGCCAGGCGGCTTCCCCAACAAGACGATCAAGCTGGTGGTGCCTTACCCGGCCGGCGGCATCGTCGATGTGGTGATGCGTGCGGTGGCTGACCCGCTCAGCGCCGAGCTGCCGCAGCGCATCGTGGTGGAAAACCGCACCGGTGCCGACGGCCGCATCGGCCTGACGGCGGTGGCCCAAGCCCCGGCCGACGGCTACACGCTGGTGGCGGCCACGCCGATCATCGCCGTGGGTGAGCACCTGATGGCCGACATGGCCGGGCGGTCAAAAGACTTTGCCGGCCTGTGCGCGATTGCCGCGCCGCCGTCGGTGTTTGTGGTCTGGAGCGGGCTGCCGGCCAAGACGCTGGCCGACTTCATCACGCTGGCGCGCGCCAAGCCGGGTGAGTTCAACGTGCCCAACCCCGGCGCCGGCAGCAGCATCCACCTGGGCCAGGAGCTGCTGTTCGAGCGCACCGGCATCAAGCTGGCCGATGTGAACTACCGCGGCCAGCCGCAGGCGCTGATCGACATGGCCGAAGGCCGGCTGCACTTCGGCCTGATCTCGCAGAGCCTGGCGCTGCCGCTGATCCAGACCGGCAAGCTGCGCCCACTGGCGGTGAACGCCGCCAAGCGCACCCGCAGCCTGCCAGACGTGCCCACCGTGGCCGAAGCTGGCCACCCCGAGGCGCTGGTGCAAAGCTGGTACGGCGTGGCCGCGCCGGCCAGGACCCCGGGCGACGTGCTGGCTTACTTGAGCGAGCAGTTCATGTTGACCCTGGCGCAGCCGGCGGCGCGTGGGAAGTTGGAGGCGCTGGATGCGGAGATCATGGCGCTGGGGGCGGTGGGGTTCAATGCGCTGATTGCGGCGGAGCATCAACGCTGGGGCGAGTTGATTCGGGCGCGGGGGATCAGGGTGCCGGGGTGATGTGGAGGGTGGGAGTGGGCTGTGGGTATGGGCGGCAATCTGCCAGCTTGTCTGGGCGTGGATTGCCGCTGGCAGCGGGAGTCTCGGCTGCATCGTGTCGGCAATCGCAACCTGTCGCGATAATCTGGCGGATAGAAGGGCGCGATCATGGCCAGTTCCAGCTTCCCCGGACCGCTGTGCGCCACGAAGGCGCCGATGATCGACGCAGGCACGTTGTGCCGCGCAAACAGCCCGCTGCCGGGGCCGCTGAACTTCATCGCTGGCTCGCCCGCCGCCACCTTCAACTGCGAAGCGATCGAAGTCGGGGTGGAGATCGTGCTGACGCCAGTGCAAATGGCGGCGATTTTCGAGAATGGGACGATCGAGAGCGAAGGCACGTTGGGCAACCGGCTGTGGGGTGGCCTGTCGATCATCGTCGGAGCGCTGGAGATGGTCGGTGCCGGCGCGCTGCTGTTGATACCCGAGCCGACGATGGCGACCAAGGTTGGC